>NZ_JBHXME010000267.1:0-8790 GCF_042721125.1 Streptomyces sp. NPDC058469 | reverse complement strand
GCCAGGGACTCGAACCCCGGACCCGCTGATTAAGAGTCAGCTGCTCTAACCAACTGAGCTAGCGGCGCATGTCTCACGCCTCCCGCTGGATCTGAGTCTCGCGGAGGGCGACGAGAAAATACTACCTGGTCCGGAGGGGTGCTCCGGACCAGGCCGACGCGCGCTAGATGGCGAGGGAGAGCAGCACCGGTCCCGCTTCGCGGTTCAGCGTGTCCGCCGCCTCGCGGAGGCGGTGGGCGTGCTCGACCGGGAGGGAGAGGGCCAGGCAGCCCACCGAGGCGCCGGCCGTGATCGGGACCGCCGCGCAGACCGTGCCCACCGCGTACTCCTGGAGGTCGAGGTGGGGGACGGTCGGCGGCTGGGTCTCCAGACGGGCGAGCAGCAGCCGGTCGCTGGTGATGGTGCGTGAGGTGAGGCGGGCCATCTTGTGCCGGGAGAGGTGGTCGCGCCGGCCGTTGTGGTCGAGCTGGCCCAGCAGGCTCTTGCCGAGCGCGGTCGCGTGCGCGGAGACCCGGAAGTCGACCCACTCGTTGACCGCCGGGGTGGTGGGGCCGGCCGCGTACTGGGTGATCGTGACCTCGCCGTCGACGTACCGGCTGACGTAGACCGCCGCGCCCAGGCAGTCGCGCAGCCGGTCGAGGGTCCGCTGGATCTGCTCGCGCACCGCCTGCTCCCGGCCGGCCGCCGAGCCGAGCCGGCTCAGGGCCTCGCCGGTGACGTAGGCGCCGTCGGTGAGCTGCTCGACGTAGCCCTCGCGGCGCAGGGTCCGCAGCAGTGTCGTCAGGCGCTCGACGCCGAGGCCGGTGCTGCGGGCGAGTTCGGTGTCCGTGACACCGGTGGAGTGCCCGGCGACTGTCTCCAGGATGCGCAGTGCGTCCTGTACCGAGTGGTAGGGAGCGGTCGGCTCGTGCATCAGCGCCACGGTGTTTCTCCCTGCGCTCGCTTTTTGGGCCGTGATACCGGACAGCGAATCCCCTCCACGATAGCTGTCAAACGGCCGAAGTGGTGCGGCTGTTGGCGAGATTGTGGCCCTCCTTACGCCCTCCCAACTGCGGTGCGAACCTTTTGGCATATGCCAAAGTCATGCCACGTGGCGTGGACCTTGGGTGTTCGATTGCTCACTTGCCGTAATTGAATAAATGTCAAAGAATGGCGCCGAGGAATTCCCGGGTCCGCTGGTGTTCCGGATCGCCGAAGATCTGCTCCGGCGGGCCCGATTCGATGACCTTGCCCGAGTCGAACATCAGGACCTGGTCGGAAATGTCCCGGGCGAAATTCATCTCGTGGGTCACACAGAGCATGGTGATGTCCGTGGTGCGGGCGATGTCCCGCAGCACGTCGAGCACACCCGCGACCAGTTCCGGGTCGAGCGCGGAGGTCACCTCGTCCAGCAGCAGCACCTGCGGCCGCATCGCCAGCGCCCGCGCGATCGCGACGCGCTGCTGCTGGCCGCCGGAGAGCTGGGTCGGGCGGGCGCCGGCCTTGTCGGCGAGGCCGACCAGGTCGAGCAACTCCAGGGCGCGCGCCTCCGCCTCGTCCTTGGGCAGGCCGAGGACGGTGACCGGCGCCTCGGTGACATTGCGCAGCACGGTCATGTTCGGGAACAGGTTGAACTGCTGGAACACCATCCCGATCTTCTTGCGGATCTCCCGGAGCTGCTTCTCGGGCGCGGGGAAGAGCTGCTCCCCGTCGACGGTGATCGTGCCCTCGTCCGGCTTGGTCAGGGTCATCAGCAGCCGCAGGATCGTGGTCTTGCCCGACCCGGACGGACCGATCAGCGTGACGTGCTTGCCGGACTCGACGGAGAAGTCGAGGTCGTCGAGCACGGTGTTGGACCCGAAGCGCTTGGTGACGTGGTCCAGGCGGATCAACTCGCTGCCGTCCACCGGGGGGTTGGCGTTGGAGTCGAGGTCTTTCGTCAGGGGCGTGTCAGCGGACAAGGCGTCGCTCCAGGGCTCGGATCAGCAGGGAGGCGGGATAGGAGATGAGGATGAAGGCCACACCGATCACGGTGATGGGCTCGGTGAACTGGTAGTGCTCCTGGGAGAAGAGCCGGGCCTGTCCCATCAGCTCCAGCACGGTGATCACCATCAGGATCGGGGTGTCCTTGAGCATCGCGATCACGTAGTTGCCGAGGGCCGGGATCACCCGGCGGATCGCCTGCGGCAGGATCACGGCCGTCCAGGTCCGGCGCACCGGCAGGTTCAGCGCGGTCGCCGCCTCCCACTGGCCGACGGGCACCGCCTCGATGCCCGCGCGGTAGACCTGCATCGTGTACGTCGAGTAGTGCAGCCCGATCGCGAAGACACCGGTGGTCAGCGCGGAGAAGGTCAGCCCCCACTCCGGCAACACGTAGAACAGGAAGAACAGTTGCACCAGCAGCGGGGTGTCCCGCACGAACTCGGTGACGATCCCGACCGGCCAGCGGACCCAGCGCGTCGGCGTCCGCATCAGCAGCGCCCACACCAGCCCCAGTACGAACGACATCAGCGACCCGAGGAGCAGGATCTGCAGGGTGACTTTCAGGCCGTCCCAGAAGTACGGCATGAAGTCGCTCACGGCGTTCCAGTCCCACTTCATCAGGCCTGAGCTCCGATCCCTGTGGTCTGGGCGCGCTTCAGTTCACGCGCGGCCTTGTCGGTACCGGCTTCCTTGCCGATCCCCGCCTTCAGCTTCTTCTCCAGTCCGCGCATCAGCCGGGTGAGGGCGAAGGCGATCACGAAGTAGATCAGCAGGATGTACGTGTAGATCTCCGCGCTCTGCTGCAGCGCGAGCCGCACCAGGTTGGCGCTGAAGGTCAGATCGCCCATGCCCATGACCGACACCAGCGCGGTGCCCTTGAGCAGCTCGATCAGCAGGTTGCAGAAGGTCGGGATCATCTCCGGCACCGCCTGCGGCAGCAGGATCAGCCGCATCCGCTGCCAGGGCGTGAAGCTGAGCGCGACACCGCTCTCCTGCTGCGCCGGGTCGACCGCGTTCAGTGCCCCGCGCACGATCTCCGTGCCGTACGCCCCGTACGTCAGCCCGAGCGCGAGCGTGGCCGCCCACATCGGTACCAGCTGCCAGCCGAAGGCGACCGGCAGGACGAAGAACACCCAGAAGATCATGACGAGGGCGGAGGTGCCGCGGAACACCTCGGTGTAGCAGCCGGCGAGGAAGCGCACGATCCACAGCCGGTGAGTACGGGCGATGCCGACGACGAACGACACGGCGGTCGCCAACAGCGCGCTGAGGACGAGGAGTTGGACGGTGGTCCAGACTCCCTTGAGGACGAGTTCCCAGAGTCCTGAGGTCATCCGCCGCAGAGCTCCTTCGCGGTGAGGTTCGTCATCTCGGCCTTGCTGAACCCGAAGGGCCGCAGGATCCGGAACAACTCCCCGCTCTTCTTGAGCTTGTGCAGCTCGACGTTGAAGGCGTCGCGCAGCCTGGTCTCGGTCGGCCGGAACGCGAAGGCGCCCCCGTCGATACGTGGTTTGCCGTCGACGAGCGGGGCGAAGGGCGTGGTCGACTCCGCCTTGGCGGACTTCTTCACGACCGCGCGCGTGGTGAGCGCGGTACCGGCGAAGACGTCGACGCGCCCCGCCTCCACGGCGTTCAGCCCGGCGACCTGGTCCGGGACGATCAGGATGTCGCTCTGCTTGTACCCGGCGTCGACGGCGTGCTGGATCTGGGCGTACCCGGTGCCGGTGGCGAACTTCGCCTTCTTCGTGACGACGTCCTTGTAGTTGTGCAGACCCTTCGGATTGCCCTTGCGGACGACGAACGAGTCGAGCACCTGGTAGTCCGGGTCGGCGAAGATGACCTGCTGACAGCGTTCAGGAGTCACGTACATGCCGGCGGCCACGACGTCGAGCTGCTGTGAGTTCAGCCCCGGAATGAGCGAGCCGAACTCGGTGGGCACGGGCTGCATCCTGTCGACGCCGAGCCGCTGGAAGATGACCTTCGCCAGCGCCGGTGCCTCGCCGGTCAGCTGTCCGTCCTTGTCGATGTACCCGAACGGGATCTCACCCGATATCCCCAGCCGTACGACGCCCTGCGCCTTCAGCCGCTCGAGCAGATCACCGCCGCTCGTGCTCGACGCGGTGGCCACACGACTGCAGCCGGCCGCGCCCAGCGCACCCGCCGCCGCCACCCCGGCGAGCAGTGCCCGACGGGTGTGACCCGGCGTGTGACCGGATGTGTGTCTGTCGTTCCCAATTGGTGGAGCCATGGGCGCGCAGCTACCCGACCGCTCCAGGGTTATGCACCCTGGAAGACATGACGGATCACTTCATCGAGGTCTCACTCGCAAAGCGGAACGTCCACTGCCGGGCAAAACTGCTGGTGGAACGCGCCCCGCTCACCTGCGCGGCGATCTGGGACGCACTCCCGCTCGTGGGCGACGTCTACCACGCCAAGTACGCCCGCAACGAGATCTACGCCCTTTTCCCGCCATTCGCAGAAACGGAACCCCCGCTGGAAAACCCCACAGTCACCCCCATACCGGGCGATCTCTGCTATTTCGCCTTCGCCGGCACGGAACTCGGCACGAAGGCCTACGGCTACGACCGCGAGGTCCGCGCCGGCACGACGGTCGTCGACCTGGCCCTGTTCTACGAACGCAACAACCTCCTCCTCAACGGCGATGTGGGCTGGGTGCCCGGCATCGTCTGGGGCCAGGTGGTCGAGGGCCTGGACGAGATGGCGGAGGCCTGCAACGACCTGTGGCGGTCGGGGGCGGCGGGGGAGAGCCTCAGCTTCCGGCGGGCCTGACACCGGAAACCCCGGCGCCGAACAGTGCGTGCGCCGCTCGCAGCACCAGATCGTCCCGGTGCCGCGCCCCCACGATCTGCAGTCCGACCGGCAGCCCGTCGCCGTCGTTCCCGACCGGGACGGTGGCGGCGGGCTGCTGGGTCAGGTTGAAGGGGTACGTGAACGGGGTCCAGCCCGTCCAGCGGTGGTGCCCCGAACCCTTCGGGACCTCAACTCCCGCCTCGAACGCGGTGATCGGGAGCGTCGGCGTGACGAGGAGGTCGTAGCGCTCGTGGAACAGGCCCATCCTGCGGCCGAGCTCCATCCGGACGTCCACCGCCGCCAGGTAGTCCAGCGCCGAGAAACCCGCCGCCGTCACGCAGATCTCCCGCAGCCCCGGATCGAGCAACTCCCGCTGGCGCGGCGAGAGTTTCTGGGTGACCCGGGCCGCGCCGCTGAACCACAGGGTGTGGAAGGCGTCCACCGGGTCGCTGAAGTCGGGGTCGGTCTCCTCGACGTACGCGCCGAGGGCGGCCAGCCGCTCCACGCCCCGTCGTACCGCCGCCGCGACCGCCGGACGCACCGCGACCTGGCCGCCGAGGGACGGGGAGTACGCGATCCGCAGGCCCCGCACACCGTTCGCGAGCCCTTCGCTGAAGGAGCCCGGCGGGCGGTCCAGGGCCGACCAGTCGCGGGCGTCCGGGACGCCGATCACGTCCAGCAGCAGCGCCGCGTCCGCCGCGTCCCGCGTCATCGGGCCGACGTGCGACAGTGTGCCGAACGCGCTCGCCGGGTACAGCGGCACCCTGCCGTACGTCGGCTTCAGCCCGAAGATGCCGCAGAAGGAGGCGGGGATACGGACGCTGCCGCCGCCGTCCGTGCCGAGGGCCAGCGGGCCCGCGCCCAGGGCCACGGCCGCCGCGGCGCCCCCGCTCGAACCGCCCGCCGTGCGCGAGGGGTCGTGCGGGTTGCGGGTGATCCCGGACAGCGGGGAGTCCGTCACGCCCTTCCAGCCGAACTCCGGGGTCGTCGTCTTGCCGATGAACACCGCGCCGTGTTCGCGGAGTCGGGCCACCGAGGGCGCGTCCTCGTCCCAACTGCCCTGCTCCGCAATGGTCTTGGAGCCGCGCAGGGTCGGAGTACCGCGCTGGAGCAGGATGTCCTTCACGGTGACCGGCACCCCGTCGAGGAGTCCGGCCGGCTCCCCGCGCCGCCAGCGTTCCGCCGATTCGGCCGCCCGCGCCAACGCGCCTTCCGCGTCGAGCCGTACGAACGCGTTCACGGCGGGCTGGATCTCCTCGGCCCGATCCAGGGTCGCGCGGGTCGCCTCGACGGGGCTGAACTCCCCTCTGCGGTAGCCGTCCAGGAGTTCCACGGCGGTCAGCTCGGTGAGTTCGGTCGTCATCCGGCCCTCCAGAGTGGGGAGTTCAGTGCCCCGGTACGTACCCACGCTTCTTGTCGACCACGTTCGGCAGCGGCTTGCCCGCCTCCCATCTCTCGTACGCCGCCACGAACTGCGTGCCGAGTTCGTCCCGCCAGCCGACCGTGTCGCCGCTCATGTGCGGGGAGATGATCAGCCCCGGGACCTGCCACAACGGGCTCTCGCGGGTGAGGGGTTCGGCCTCGAAGACGTCCAGCGCGGCGCCCGCGATCCAGTACTTGGTCAACGCCTCGGCGAGCGCGCTCTCCACGACGAGTTGGCCCCGGCCCACGTTGATGAAGCGCGCCGAGGGCTGCATGCAGCCGAACCGGCGGGCGTCGAACATGCCGTGCGTCTCGTCGGTGAGCGGTGCCGCCGAGATCACCCAGTCGGCGCGGGCCATCAGCCGGTCGAGTTCCCCGGGGCCGTGGATACCGGTGCGCGGGGTGCGGCCGACGAGCGCGGTCGTCACGCCAAGTGCCTTGAGCGTACGGACGATCGCCCGCCCGATCGGCCCGGAGCCGACCACGCAGGCGCGGGTTCCGGCCACCCGCTGCGCCTCGCGGTGCCGCCAGGTCCGCTCCCGCTGGAGGTCCAGCGTCCTCGGCAGGTCCTTGGCCATCGCGAGGACCAGGGCGGCGACGTACTCGGCGATCGGCTGGTCGAAGACGCCCCGCGCGTTCGTCACCACCGTGTCGGAGTCGGCGAGTTCGGGACACATCAGGTGGTCCACACCCGCGCTGGCCGTGTGCACCCAGCGCGGTCGCGGACCCTCGCCCGGCCAGGCGGAGCGCACCGCGTGCGAGGCGAAGTCCCACACCAACAGGACGTCGGCGGACGGCAGTCGATCAGCGAGCGTCGACGCGTCGGCGTGCTCGACGCGCACCCGGCCGGTGAGCCTGCCGAGCCGGGGCAACGGGTCGGCGTCCAGGACGAGAAGGGTGGGCAGGGCGGCGGGAGTTGCGGTCATGCGGAGCCGTTTCTCGCGGGAAGCACAGCGGGAAGCACAGGGCGCGGCCGTCTGACATGCGCGGATTGACCACGCTCGCACTCGAACCTACCTTCGTCAACACGGACGCCCGCACGGACCGTTGTCACCCCGTTTCTCTTGGTGAGGCCGGTGTAGTCATGCATGTTTCCTTCCTGGGCGGACCCCGCCCGCAGCGCGGTGTCGGTGTCGTCGCCCCCTTCGACTTCGCGCTGGACCGCGAGTTGTGGCGCTGGGTCCCCGACGACATCTCGCTGCACCTCACGCGGACGCCGTTCGTGCCCGTCGAGGTGAGCCTCGACCTGGCGCGACTCGTCAGCGAACACGAGACGCTCCACGACGCGGTCCGCACGCTGAACGCGGTCGCCCCCGAGGTCGTCGCGTACGCCTGCACCTCGGGGAGCTTCGTCGGCGGGATCGCCGGGGAGCGCGCGATGTGCGAGGCGATGACCCGGGCCGGCGAGGTGCCGTCCCTGACCACCTCGGGCGCCCTGCTGGCCGCCCTGACCGAGCTGGGCGCCAGCCGGATAGCCCTGGTCACGCCGTACACCGTGTCAGTCACCCAGTCCCTGGAGGAGTACCTCGCCGAGGCTGGCGTCGAGGTCACCGGCCGCGCGTTCATGGGCCTGACCCGGCACATCTGGAAGGTGCCGTACCGGGACGTCGTCGACATGGCCCGCCAGGCCGTCGGGGGCGCGGCCGACGCACTCTTCATCAGCTGCACCAACCTTCCGACGTACGACGTGATCCCCCAGCTGGAGGCGGAGCTGCGCATGCCGGTCATATCGGCCAACCAGGTCACGATGTGGGCAGCCCTGCGCCGACTGGGTACCCGTGCCGTGGGCCCCTATCAGGCGCTGCTGGACGAGTCCGCGCGCCGCCAGGGGCCGGTACTGCCGGAAGAACACCAGGAAGGCTGGTCATGACCGCACTCGGATTCCTCTACCCGGGCCACTCCGCCGAGGACGACTACCCGCGCATTGAGCAGCTCCTCGGCAGCGATGTCCGCCTCGACGTGGTCCACACGGACATCGGCGAGGACGCACACCGCGTGGACGCGCTCCTGGAGATGGGCTCCCCCGAGCGCCTCACGGCGGGCGTCGAACAACTCCGCATGTCGGGCGCCGAGGCGGTCGTCTGGGCCTGCACCAGCGGCAGCTTCGTCTACGGCTGGGAGGGCGCCCACGAGCAGATCCGCGCCCTGGCCCGGGCGGCGGGCCTGCCGGCGTCGTCGACGTCCTTCGCCTTCGTGCACGCGGCGCAGGAGCTGGGGGTGCGGCGGGTGGCCGTAGGGGCGACGTATCCGGACGACGTGGCCGGGCTGTTCGCGGACTTCCTGCGGGCCGGGGGAGTGGAACCGGCCGTGGTGCGCGCCTCCGGCATCATCACGGCCGCCGAGGTCGGCACCTGGGGCTACGACGAGGTGCTCGCGCTCGCCCGGGCGGTGGACGCCCCGAATATCGAGGCGATCCTCCTACCGGACACGGCCCTGCACACGGCCGCCCACATCCCCGACCTGGAGAAGGAACTCGGCAAGCCGGTCCTCACCGCCAACCAGGTCACGGTCTGGGAGGCCCTACGACTGGCGGACCGCAAGGTCAACGCACCTGATCTGGGCGTCCTGTTCACCAAGGAGCCGCTCGTGCAGGCT
>NZ_JBHXME010000266.1:0-8809 GCF_042721125.1 Streptomyces sp. NPDC058469 | reverse complement strand
GACTTATGCCGGCCCCACCTTCAAGGGAACGCCGGACAGGTTGATTTATGCCCGCGCGCTCGTCGGAACGCCTGGACGGCTGACGTGCGCTTCCGCGCTCGTCGGGACGCCTGGACGGCTGACGTGCGCTTCCGCGCTCGTCGGGACGCCTGGACGGCTGATGTACGCTTCCGCGCTCATCGGGACGCCTGGACGGCTGACGTGCGCTTCCGCGCTCATCGGGACGCCTGGACGGCTGACGTGCGCTTCCGCGCTCGTCGGAAGGCCTGGACGGCTGACGTACGCCTCCGCGCTCATCGGAAGGCCGGACAGCTGACCTACGCCCCCGCCCTCATCGCAACGCCGGACGGGCTGACAGTTGCCGGGGTTTCCTCGGTCTCCCGCTTCTCGGTCTCCCGCGGCTTCAGGTCGGCGTGCTCCAGCACGTCCTTCAGGTGCCGTTCCACCACCGGCAGCACCTCGGTGATCGTCACGTCCCGGCCCAACTCGGCGGCCAGCGAGGCCACCCCCGCGTCGCGGATGCCGCACGGGATGATCCGGTCGAACCAGCGGTTGTCCGGGTTCACGTTCAGCGCGAAGCCGTGCATCGTGACGCCCTTGGCGACGCGGATGCCGATCGCGGCGATCTTGCGGTCCTCGCGGCGCTGGCCGGCGTTCGACGGGGCGTACTCCGGGCCGTTCATGCGAGGGTCGAACTCCTCGTCGTGCAGCCGGGGATCGAAGTCCAGGGAGAGTCCGCCGAGCTTCGGGCGCTGCTCGACCGGGTCGCCGAGCACCCACACCCCGCTGCGGCCCTCGACGCGGCTGGTCTCCACGCCGAACTCCGCGCACATGCGGATCAGCGCCTCTTCCAGGCGTCGTACGTGCGCGACGACGTCCACCGGGCGGGGCAGCTTCTGGATCGGGTAGCCGACCAGCTGGCCCGGGCCGTGCCAGGTGATCTTGCCGCCGCGGTCGACGTCGATGACCGGGGTGCCGTCGAGTGGGCGCTCGTTGTCCTGGGTGCGGCGCCCCGCCGTGTAGACCGGCGGGTGTTCCAGGAGCAGCACGGTGTCGGGGACCTCGTCCGCGAAGCGGGCCGCGTGCACCCGGCGCTGCTCGTCCCACGCCTCCTGGTACTCGACGGCGTCCGCGCCGAAGCCCATCCGGACGAACCGCAACTCACCCACGGCAAGCGCCTCCTCAGCAGCACCTATGAGTCGTAAGGCACGAAACATGCCTACGCCACTGTACGACCGACCGCTGACAGCCCACCGGGCGGTCGGGACCGTCAGCTCTGCGACCAATCCTCACACGATCGGATGAATGCACGTCGGAATGTGCGACGGGATGCTTACGCTCCGCTACATTCGCGCCGTTCACGAGGCCAAAAGGGCTGCTCACAGGCAATCCGGGCAGGCAGTGGCCGCATCGGCCTCTGTTGGGGCCCGAAAGGCAGGAGACCGCACCGCAGATGACGGAACGACCCGCGCAGCGCACTCCCAACCGTCAGCTCGCCGCGCTCATCGCAGAAGCGGGGTTCTCCAACGCAGGTCTCGCCCGTCGCGTGGACCAGCTCGGTCTGGAGCACGGACTCGATCTCAGATACGACAAGACATCCGTCACCCGGTGGCTGCGCGGACAGCAGCCCAGAGGAACCACGCCCGCCCTCATCGCCGAGGTCTTCACCCGGCGGCTCGGCCGCCGGCTCACCGCCCAGGACCTCGGGCTCGACGCCTGTGCGCCGGTGTACGCCGGGCTCGAATTCGCCGCGACCCCCGAGGAGGCCGTCGACATCGTCAGCGGGCTGTGGCGCAAGGACTCCGGCAGCCACGCCGAACTGCGCAAGATCGCCTTCACCCCGGCCGGGCTCGTGGTGCCCAGCCGGGACTGGCTGATCGGCCGCGCCGACGACCGGGTCGGCCGCGCCGAACCCGCGAACCGGGTGCCCCCGCAGGGCCGCCCCGCCGTACCCCGCCAGCGCGGCCAGGCCGAGCGCGGCCCCGGCCAGAAGGTCACCGGCGGCGACATCTCCGCGCTCCGCTCGGTCGGCGAACTCTTCCGCACCCTCGACAACGCCTACGGCGGCGGCCATGCCCGCCAAGCCCTCGTGCGCTACCTGGAGCACGAGACCGAGCCGATGCTGCGCGGCACCTACGGCGAGCAGACCGGCCGGCGTCTGTTCGCGGCGGCGGCCGACCTCACCCGGCTCGCGGGCTGGACGTCGTACGACATCGCCGCGCACGGGCTCGCCCAGCGGTACTTCGTGCAGGCGCTGCGGCTCTCGCAGGCGGCCGGGGACCGGGCCTACGGCTCGTACGTGCTCATGACCATGAGCCGGCAGGCCGTCTATCTCGGGCACGGAAGGGAGGCCGTACAGCTGTCGCGGGTGGCGCAGCAGGGGGTGGGGACCAGCGCGCCGCCCGTCGTGCAGGCGCTGCTGCACTCCGTGGAGGCCCGGGCGCACGGGGTGCTCGGGGAGGTGCGGGCGTGCACCTCCGCGCTCGTGCGGGCCGAGCGCGCCCTCGAAACGGCGCGCGCCGGGGACGAAGTGCCGTACTGGGCACGGTTCTTCGACGAGGCGCAGCTCGCCGACGAGTTCGGGCACGCGCACCGGGACCTGCAGCAGTTCCGGGCGGCCGCGCAGCATGCGGAGCGGTCGTTGCAGTTGCGGGCGCCTGCGTTTGCCCGAAGTCGGCTGTTCTGCCGGGTTGTTCTTGCCTCCGCCCGGCTCGGTCTCGGCGAACTCGACCAGGCCTGTGCGTTGGGGGCGGAGGCGGCGGGGCAGGCCGTCGAGATGCGGTCGGTGCGGGCGATCGAGTATGTGCGGGACTTCGAGCGGAGGCTTGAGCCGTACAAGGACGCGGCGCCGGTGCGGGGGTATCGCGACAAGGTCGCCGCGTTTGGGTGAGGCGAGGGTGGCTGTGAGTGGGACTGTGCAACTCCGTCGTGGCTGGTCGCGCCCACGCGGCGGAGCCGCATATCAAATGCAGCCCCGCGCCCCTTCAGGGGCACTTCACGCGGCCTGCGTTGTCGGCAGGGGGTCGGCCATGTGCATTGAACCCGCCGCGCCCAGGTCCGTCAGGATCGCGGTCGACGCGCGGTGCCCCGAGTGCAGGGCTCCCTGGACCGTGCTCGTGTCCCGGTGGTCGCCGCACACGTACAGGCCGGCCAACAGCCGTACGGGGCGCCGTAGATCGTGCGGTGGCCGCATGACGGGCACGGCCGCGGCGGTGTGGTGCACGGCGAGGGTCTCCCACCGGGTGGTCGAGGTGCCGTAGAGGCGCGACAGGTGCATGCGTACGGCGGTCTCGACGTCAGGCGGGGGAGGGCCCAGGACGGTTGAGGAGACGAGCGCGCGGCCGGCCGGTGCGCGGCTCGGGTCGACCTGGCTGACGATCGCCGTGTGCGCGACCGGGCCGCCGCGGTCGGAGTCCAGGAGCAGGGCGGCTCCGGTCGCGGGCGGGTCGTCGGTCGTGTGGTGGACCACCGTCACCGGGTGGAAGTCCGGTACGCGCAGCCCGGGCAGGAGTTCGGCCGCCGCGCGCGCGTCCGTCGCGACCAGCACCGCCCGGCAGCGGATCTCGCCGTGCTCGGCGGTGGTCACCGACGTCGTCGATACGGTCGTCACGCGTACGCCGGTGTGCACGGTGCCCGGCGGCAGCGCCGCGGCGAGCACCTCGGGCAGCATCTCCGCGCCGCCCTCCGGCAGACACAGCCGCCCGCCCGCGAAGGCACGCAGCGCGAGGTCGGCGCACCGGCTGGAGGTCGTCAGCTCCGGGTCGCACAGCAGCGCGGCGAGCAGGGGTCGTAGGAATCCGTCGATGGTTCGCGCGGGTACCCCGCGCGCCGTGAGTGCCTGTCCGGCGGCCAACTCCGGCCGGGAGAGGAGGCGTTCGACGGGCGTGCCCGCGAGGCGGGTCAGCGCGGCGCCGAGCCGGGCCTGGTCGACGGGGCCGCCGAGCGGGGCACCGGACCGGGACCTGGGCACGGTCGAGGGTCCCGAGGTGTCCGCCGCGCGGTCCCTGGGGGGCGGCCCGCCCCAGGAGGAGCCCGGCCGGTCCCTGAACGCGCCCGTCAGGCCGCCCCAGGACGCGGTCCGATCCCTGGGAACGGGACCACCTCCGGCGGTTCCCGTGCGGTTCCCGGGCGTGGTCCTGTCCCTGGAGGCCGTTGTCCGGTCCCGGGGCGTGGCACCGTCCCCGGAGGCTTTCGTCCGGTCCCTGAGTGTCGCCCCGCGTCCTGAAGCGTCTGCCCCGCCTCCGGTGCTCGCCACTCCGCCCCCGGGCGCCGCCGCGGCCCAGGAGGCGCCCCCGCGTCCCCTTGCCACTGGCCCGCCCCACGAGAAGCCGGCCCGCTCCCTCGTCACCGGTCCGCCCCGCAGGGAGCCGCCCCTCCGTACCGCCCCCGGCCTGGGGGCGCTCGCCAGGGCGCGTACCGCGTGGAGTGCGCCCCACGCGCTCCCTCCGGGCGCCGGGGTGCCCGCGTGGTGGTGGCGGCCGTCGCTGTGGAGGAGGACCCCCGGCGCGAAGGGGCGCAGCACCAGGGCGTCGAGGCCCGGGGTGAGGCGCAGTTCGGGGTACGAGGTGGACAGGAACTGTCCGATCCGGTCGAGCCGGAACCCGTCGACCTTCTCGGTCGACATACGGCCCCCCACGTAAGGGGCGGCCTCCAGGACTGCGGTCGTTACTCCTGCGCTGATCAGCTGATGCGCCGCGGCGAGTCCGGCGACCCCGGCTCCCACGACGACGACGTCCGCCTGGTACGCGGGCTCAAGCACGTGCCCCTCCTAGAGGTTGCGCGGCCGGTGGAGTCGTCATGCCCCCAACAGCCTCCAGGGATACCCGAGTTCGGGTCGAGATTAGGGCCGTGATCGGTCAAGGGGAGTCGCGCATACGCAGGGCACGGTCGCACGGCGGTCGCATACGGTCGCCGTGCGTCATCATCGGGTGTCGAACGCTCATCGCCGCGCGCCCGTCCTCCGCCCACCCTTCACGACGCCGCGCGATCCTTCAGGCCCCGGACGTTCACAGCGCCGCCCGGATCGCCCCCTCGATCTCCGGGAACGCGAACGTGAACCCCGACTCCAACAGCCGCTTCGGCAGCACCCGTTGACTCCCCAGCACATCCCCCGACATCTCGCCGAGCACCAGCTTCAGCGCGGGTGCCGGCACGGTGAAGAGGGACGGCCGGTGCAGCACGCGCCCCATGGCCGCGGAGATCTCACGGTTCGTCAGAGGGTTGGGCGCGGTCAGGTTGAACGGCCCGGACAGCCCGTCGGTGTCGATGAGATGCCGGATCGCGGCCACCTCGTCGTGCAGCGCGACGAACGACCAGTACTGCCGCCCGTTGCCGAACCGCCCGCCGAGACCCGCCTTGTAGAGGGGGAACAGCTTGGCCCACGCCCCGCCCTCACGCGCCACGACCAGCCCGGTCCGCGCGAACACCGTCCGTACGCCCGCCTCCTGCACGGGCGCCGTCGCCTCCTCCCACTCCACGCACAGCGAGGGCAGGAAGCCGTCCCCGGGCGGCGCCTCCTCGTCCACGGCACGGTCGCCCGTCTCGCCGTAGAAGCCGATCGCGCTGCCGTTCACCCAGACCCGCGGCGGCCGGTCCAGGGCGGCGACGGCCTCCGCGAGCGCCGCCGTGCCGAGCACGCGGCTGTCCCGGACCGTCTTCTTGTAGGCGTCCGTCCAGCGGTGGTCGCCGACCCCGGCGCCGGCCAGATTGACCACGGCGTCGCACCCGTCGAGCCCGGCCGCGTCCACGTACTGCCCCTCGGGGTCCCAGCACACCTCGTCCGCGCCCCGGGCACCGCGCCGCACCAGCCGCACCACCTCGTGCCCGTCCGCGGTCAGGGACCGCACCAGTGCGCTGCCGATGAGACCGGAGGCGCCGGTCACCGCGATTCGCGAGCGTTCCATGGCGTCCATCCTGCCTCGTTGATCCATAAAACTCCCATGAGGCCCGCCGCGCCCCCGTCGTACTGTGGCCCACATGCCCGAGCCGAACATACGCATCGCCCTGCCCGACGACGACGAGGAACTGGGCGCACTGGACCGCGCCACCTGGTCCCACCTGCACGCGGTGATGCCCCTGCCGCAGCCGCCGTACAGCTCCTTCTTCGACGCTCGGCACGCGCCCGATGATCATCTGGTCGCCGAGCTCGACCGCCGGATCGTCGGCTACGTCCGGCTGGGCTTTCCCACCGAGCTGGCCTGCAACGCGCACGTCCGGCAGATCCAGGGGCTCGCCGTCGCCGACGAGGCGCGGGGCAAGGGGGTCGGCCGGGCGCTGATCCGGGCGGCCGTCGAGGAGGCCCGGCGCCGGGGCGCACGCCGGCTCACGTTGCGCGTGCTCGGGCACAACGCACCGGCGCGGCAGCTCTACGAGGCCGAGGGGTTCGCCGTCGAGGGCGTACTGCCCGAGGAGTTCCTGCTCGACGGGAAGTACGTCGACGACGTCTTCATGGGGCGCCCGATCTGACCCGGGATCTTCTGTGATCTACGACGTGACCAGGTCGCCCGTGTCCACCTGGGCGGTGGCCGCGGCCGCCCGTTGCGCGTCACCGGAGACCTCGTCGGCCGTCAGCACGTACCCCGTCTCGTTGTCCGAGGTGGAGCGGGCGAAGACGACGCCGTAGACCTTGCCGCCGGTCGTCAGGAGGGGGCCGCCGGAGTTGCCGGGGCGGACCGTGGAGCGGATCGAGTAGATCTCGCGGGTGACCGTTCCGTTGTTGTAGATGTTCTGGCCCGTCGCGTTCACGCGGTTGGCGACGGTCGCGGCCTGGAGGTTCAGGTCGCCGTCCTGCGGATAGCCCGCGACCACGGCCGAGTCGCCGCGCGCCGCGCTGTCGTCGAAGCGCAGCACGGGCGCGGACAGCCCCGGCACGTACAGCACGGCGACGTCCTTCTGCGGGTCGAAGAGGACCACCCGTGCCTGGTACGACCGCCCGACCCCGCCGATACGGACGGTCGGGTTGTCGATGCCGGCCACCACGTGTGCGTTGGTCATCACGTGCCGCGCGGCGTACACGAAGCCGCTGCCCTCGCGGCCCTGGGTGCCCGAGGAGCCCTCGATCTTGACCGTGCTCAGCTTGGCGGCGTTCGTCGCGGCGGCCGTGACGCTGTCGCCGGTGGGCTTGGCGACCTCGGCCGTCGACTCGTTCTCGAACGGGTTGAAGACCTGCGGGAAGCCCGCCTCGGTGAGCGCGGAGGTCGCCCGCGAGAACCACGTCGGTGTCGTCTCCGGCATGAGCTTCTGCACGCTGCCCAGCAGCGTCGAGTCCTGGATCGCCGTCGTGACCGTCGCGGACGAGGACGCGCCCAGCACACTCGCGGCCACCCACGCGACGATCATCACCGCCACCGAGTTCGCCGCGGCCCCGCCGATCCCGTCGGCCACCCGCAGCGGCCCCTGGTCCAGCTCCTTGCGCAGCTTGAGCGCGAGCCGCCCCGCCAGTTCGTGCCCGACCACCGCCGGGGTCAGCACGGTGAGCACGGCGGTCACCGTGGCCGCCGTCGTCCCCGGAGTCACCAGGTCCATCATCCAGGGCAGCACCCACACGCCGACGACCGCGCCGCCCACGAACCCGGCGAGCGACACACATCCGGCGACGAGGCCGCGCCGGTACCCCGACGCCGCGTAGGCGAGGATCACCAGCAACAACAGCAGGTCGAGCAGGTCCACGGAGCCGCCTTTCTCTCGGAACCCTTAGTACGCGAGGAACGGGCCCACTGATCAGTTACGCGCGCGTGGTCCCCGGCAACCGACCACGCGTGCGTGTACCCGCAGAAACGTGCCGGACCAGGACGATGGTTCCACCGGGTGGCACAGCACACATCGCGGGCGGGGCGAATCCGGCCGAGAGTGTGACCATGCGTGTCCTGAGAAGAACGCCGGGTGCACGAAGACGACGGCTGCGCGTGCGAATACCCCGCATACGGTGGATGCCCCGCATACGGCGGACCCCTCGCTCGGCACTCGTCGTGCTGGCCTGCCTGCCCGGCCTCGCCGCCGTCCTGGTGCTGGCCCTGTGCGCGAACGGCATCGGACGCAAGGCCACGGCCGCCGTACGCCCACCGGTCGCGGCCCGGCCCGTCGCCGCCCGGCACGCCGCAGCCAAGCCGCGCATCGTCCCGCGCTCGGCCTGGCTGGACGCCCTCTCCCGGCACGCGCAGCCGCCCCCGCGCTACGACGACAAGGTCGTCGCCGTCTTCGTCCACCACACCGACTCGCCGAACGGGTACGACTGCGCGGACGCGCCCCGCATCATCCGCTACCTGTACGCGGGCCAGACCGGCGTCCGTGACTGGGACGACATCGGCTACAACTTCCTCGTCGACCACTGCGGCACGATCTACGAGGGCCGGGCGGGGGGTGTCGACCGGGCCGTCACGGGGGCCCACACCCAGGGCTTCAACCACCGCACGGCGGGGATCGCCGCGATCGGTACGTTCACGGCGGGGATGGCGGTGCCGCGGGCGATGACGGACGCGATCGCGGCGCTCGCCGCCTGGAAACTGGGCCTTGCGGACGTCGATCCGCGTGCCAGGGCGCACCTGGTCTCCAGCAACAGCCTCAGCCGGTACGCCTCCGGTACGACCGCGACGCTCCCCGCCCTGGCGGGTCACAAGGACGGCTACATGACGAGTTGCCCGGGGGCGGCGTTGTCGGCGCGGCTTCCGGAGGTTCGTGAGGTGGCGGCGCGGTTGCAGGGGCGTTGAATCGCCCCCGCCGCCCCTACCCGTCCCATCCCCGGGGGCTGCGCCCCGGACCCCGCTGGGTCGGATGTCGGGTGCGGGTCCGTTGTGGCTGGTCGCGCAGTTCC
>NZ_JBHXME010000265.1:0-8819 GCF_042721125.1 Streptomyces sp. NPDC058469 | reverse complement strand
CCCATCATGCACACGACATAACGTGAGGACGGAACCGCCCCATCACCCACGAACGAGCGACACCGCATCGTCAGGAACGGGACTTAACGCCCTCTCAGACAGGAGCGTCACTCCCCGACGGCTGCACCGCCGCGACCTTGACCCACATCTCGGCCAGACCGATCGCCTGCTGCACGTCCACGTTCGCCGAATCGAGGTGGTCCAGCAGCCACCGCTGCCACTCGGTAACGGCGCCGGGGTCTTTGTTGCTGAGTTGCCGGGCAGACTCCTGCTCCTTCACCGCGCTCTTCACACCGCCGGCCACCCGCGCCCAGTTGTATGCCTGGACGGCAGCGTACGTACGGCGGCCCTCTGGCTGTGTCATAACTTCCCTTCCTGGAAAGCGGCTTGGCTCTCACCGTACCCGCGGCGGAAAATCACGACAGATCGGTCAGCCCCGACCGGCCAGTAGAGTCCGAGCATGAACAACGACGGCAGATGGCGCCGGAAGAGCAGCCGACTCCTCTACGCCGGTGGTCCCCGAAACAGCGTCGAGCTGAGAGTTGATCAAGCGCAGCGGCCCGACGACGTCACCGTGGACTATCCGCACGTGGCCGTGCCGGATTCCGTACGAGTCCTTGCCGTGCACCGCGGGCAGGTCGCCATGGTCACCCAGCACCACTACCTGCCCGACGCGGAGATCACTGATCTTCCCGGTGGTCTAGTCGAAGGCGGCGAGGAACCCGCCGACGCCGCTCTCCGCGAACTGGCCGAAGAAACCGGGCTGCGGGCCACGTGGCTCTATCCGCTGGGCATGGTGGCCACCGCGCGGGCGGTCAGCACCGAGCACGCGCACCTGTTTCTCGCCCACGGCTGTGCGCCGGGCCACGTGTCCCTCGACGAAGGTGAGTCGATACGGACACACTGGTGTTCGTGGCACGAGCTGACCGAGCCCGACTTCATGGCCTTGCAGACGGCACTGCCCCGAGCCCTCGGTGACGCGGCGTCGGAGGGTGCTGTGCAACGCACGAATGCCTCGCTGAGGGCAATCGGCGTGAGCTTCCCGACGCGTACGGACGATCTCGCGAAGGCCGCGTGGGCGGCTTACACGGTGGCTGCCTTGCGCGATCCCATCGCGGACGACCGGCTCAGCCTGGTGTGGCTCGATCTTGCCGTGGGCCGATACGTACAGGGGGCGGCGATTCTCGACGAACTCGCGTCCGGATACGACGGGGACGATGGCGAGGCGGCCTAGATGCGTGCCGCCGATCAGTTCTTGGCCCTGGCCCGGATACCGTGACTCGGACACGAGCCGGTGCGTCACGTGGAGGCATGCCTGCGCCAGGTGAGCCACGGTTCGACTCCTCGCTATCCGCATGTGCCCCCAAATGCAGAGCGACTTGACGGGCAGGGCGCTGAAATAGGTAAGAGGTGCCGGGAGTTCGGCGCGAGGTCCAATTGCCCCTGCAGCCGGGACCGCAGTGCGCCTCCGATCAGACTGATTCCCCGTCATTTTCCTTCGACAGGAGTGTCTTTCGATCAGATTCAGGACGGAGTTGACGGCTTTCTGACGTGAGACGTATGCGACCCGCCGCGAGCGAGGTGCGTGATGTTCCGTGGCCGCCGATCAGTATTCCGGCACGAATCAAGCCCATGGAGCGCGATACCTAGTTGCTCGATACGGCCTCCGCGGGCGTGACGACCATGAGGCGGTACGAGGGAAGTTCGTCGGGTGTTCCCGCGATGAAACGGATAGAGAATTCCTGACCCCCGCGGCCCGCCAGGTAGAGGCGGCGCGGCTGTTCCGATGTGGGGTGGGTGATGGCGGGAAGGTCGGGAGCATCCCAGAGCTTGCGTGCAGCCGGGTCCGCCCTCACGGTTTCGATCACGGCCCGCAGACGGTCGTCGGTGCGCCACTGCTCTGCGTGCACACGCAGCTGGGCAGTCATGGGCTTGGCCCACTCCTCTTCCCAGTTGACGAGCTGAGCGCGCGCCTCGGGCCAAGTGAGGGCCCATTCCATGACGTTGAGGCCGTACTGCATCCACGGGAAGAGTTCCAGGGTCTTGGCGTTGTAGGCCAGAACGTCCCAGCGGTGATCATTGAGGTAGACGGCCCAGGTACGGCTCTCCTCAACAAAGGCGCGGAACGCATCAGGGAGCAGCGGTCCGAGGTCACTGACGGGGGCCGCCGCGGGGGCACGACCGCGGATGACGCGGTACACGATCTCCCACTCCTCGTCAGTCAGATCGAGGACCCGTCGCACGGCGTGCAGAAACGCGTCACTGAAGTTGCCGGGGCGCCCGCCCTCCAGACTGCCGTACCAGTAGCGGCTGACGCCAACCAGGTGGGCCGTCTGGATCTGCGTGATCCCGGCGGCCCGGGGCGTCCCGAAAGCCGCCTCAAAGCCGGGGATGTCCGATCCGTTACGGCGTGCCCGTGCTTGCTTGAGAATGCGCGTGATGATCAGGGTCTGCATATCACTCCTTTGGTAACGGTCACATAACAACACGCACTGAGACTCAGATCACATTCCCGGCGAATTCGCGAGCCCCCGCCTTGGCTGGCCATTCAGCACATCACGGCCCGAATGTAAGGGAGTTGACGCCATACACCCCGTCCAGCATTTGGAACGCAAAGCACCATCGCCAGGTAGTGGAAAGTGTCAGTTTCCATTCCCAGGATAAGCACAACCTTTGCGTTCCTTTGAATCCCACAGCGACGCCCTACTGTCACTGGCACCGCCGCGGCGAGGAGATCTTCGCTACGGCCTACTGGTCCAGCTGACTCGTGTAAGGGATCTTCATGTCGCGCTCTGTTCTGGTCACCGGCGGAAACCGTGGAATCGGGCACGCCGCGGTCCGCGCATTCGCCCACCGCGGCGACTCCGTCGCCTTCACCTACCGCACAGGCGGCATCGATCCCGACCTCGCTTTCCTCGGCGCCATGCCGGTGCACTGCGACATCACCGACCCCGAACAGGTGGAAAGCGCCTTCAAGGAGGTCGAGGCCGACCAGGGTCCGGTCGAGGTTCTGGTAGTCAACGCCGGCATCGCCCGGGACAACTTGCTGCCGTTCATGTCGGAAGAGGACTTCGCCGCAGTCCTGGACACCAACCTCACAGCCTCCTACCGGCTCGCCAAGCGGGCTGTGCGCGGCATGCTGAAGGCCAAGCGCGGCCGGATCATCCTGGTTTCCTCGGCTGTCGCACTCAAGGGCGAGGCTGGCCAGACCAACTACGCGGCTTCGAAGGCGGGCCTGATCGGCTTCGGCCGCTCGCTGGCCAGGGAGATCGGCTCGCGCGGGATCACCGTGAACATCGTGGCTCCGGGTTTGACCGACACAGCCATGGCCGCAGCGCTACCCAAGGAGCGCGTCGAGAAGATCATCAGTGACGTCCCGCTGCGCCGCATCGGGAACCCGGAGGAGATCGCCGCGGCCATCGCCTTCCTGGCCAGTGAGGACGCCGCCTACATCACCGGCGCCGTGGTGCCGGTCGACGGCGGCATCTCCATGGGGCACTGACCCTCCTCGCCCCGAGCACCGCGGGCGCCGCCGTACGACCTCCCCGTCAGCGCGGACCCAAGGCGCGAAGAGGTACTCACTGTGCCTGGACGGAGGGAGTTCTGTCGCACGTGCCGCCCGCCAGAAAGGCGAGCGCCCGTCCGGCAATTCGTCGTGGTCGAGTGGCCCCCCTGAGGCCCGCGCTTCGACCGTAGGGCTTCGGGGCGTCGAGGCGGCATGCGGCCGGCGCATGGAACTGGCGGCGATTCCCTGGCTCCTGCCTGCCGGCAAAGCCGCCCGGAGGCAGTGCCAATGGCCCGCCTCTGCGCCGATCGGCGACTACCGAAATGTCTTCATGCAGCACGCTCTGCAACTACTACAGAGGTTTAGAACCAACTCTGGATCTTGAAGCGGGTCCGTGCGTATGTTCGTCGTCCCCCTGGGGGCACCGCGCCCAGCACCGCGAACGCGAGGAGCACGTCACGTAACGCCCCACCGGCACCGCTTCACATACAGCGGCGGCGTCCGAGAGCTGTAACTCCCGGACGCCGGACGCCCAACGGCACACCCGCCTCGGCCAGAGGCCGTTGCGGAGATACCCACCTTCACCACGCTGATCCCTTTGCACGGGGTGCGTCAGCGTGGCAGTACTGCAAAGGGGATTCTTGCATGCCTCCTGCCCCGCGCAAAAAGGCCGACCTCCCGGCCCGCGCGGCAGCCACCTCCGCCTCGGTGCTCTCCCTCACCGTGGCGGAGCACGCTCCGACCGCAGTCTCGGCGCACCGCAGGTCGGCCTTCCCCTACGGGAGCGGCCGATGAGCAGCGATGCCCGCGAGTGGGTGTGGGAACACAGCACGGGCAGGGGAGCAGCACGCCTGGTCCTGCTGTCGATCGCCGACCGGGTGGCCGACGAGCAGTGCGTCTCCTGGGCCTCGCTCTCCAGCCTGGCCACGCGCACGAACGCGTCCGTCTCCACGGTGCGCGAAGCCATCGATCGCCTGGTCCACGCCGGTGAGCTGGAGCAGCTCGACGACCTCACCGGCCCGCAGCGCAGCACGGTCTACCGCCTCCCTCTCGCCGCCAAGGCTCTGGCAGCGAGGGCTGAGGACGAGGAGGGCTCCGAGGAGATGTCGGAGGCGGTGTCCGACGCCGCCCCGGCACTCCGGATCTCGGCCCTGCGCCGGTGCGGAATCCGCCCGCGTGAGGTGCCGGAATCTCCCGCGAAGGTTCGGAAACCGGCAGTACCGGAAACCGGCAGGTCGCGACGGAAACCGGCACCTCGACGTACCGGAAACCGGCACAGCGATGTACCGGAAACCGGCACACAGAACCGTAGTGAACCGGATTTGAACCGTAGGTACAGCAGTGGTGGTGCCGCCGTCACCTCGGCTGCCCAGTGGCAGGTCGACCCAGCCACCCACACCTGGGCCCGCCAGCAGGGACACCTCGATCGCCTCGGCGAGCAGGGCCTGCAAGCCGCCGACACGAAGTGGCGTGCCCACCGCGCCGGCCTCAAGCCGAGGCCGGCGGAAGCCTGGGCTGCCGACTGGCGCTCCTGGATCGCCAGAGAGCACGCCCCCCACCGTCCGAACCTCTACGCCGTGCCCGGCAATGGCCGGGCCGCGCCGGGCGGCATGACCCGGGTCGAGGCCCATACCGCCGCCCTGCTCGCTGCTCTCGACGAGCCGACCGGAACGGAGGGCTGACCGTGGACCGCCGCGAAACCGCCGCCCTGCTGGCCTACATCGGCCGACTCGACCCCCGCACCATCCGCACCGACCCAGGCGAGGCGCGCGACCAGCTCGCCCAGTGGCACGAGCTGCTGGACGACGTGCCGATGGCAACGCCGCACGGTTGGGACGCCCGCGTCGCTGCCCGCCAGCACATCCGCACCTCGCCCTACCAGATCCTGCCCGCGGACCTCGTCCGCCCGTGGGATGGCTACCGGCGAAACCGTCTGTCCCGGCACTCCGACCCGACGCCGTCCGTCGACCCGGACGACCAGGCGGCCTGGACCGCCGAGCTGGCCGGCACCCGCCGCGCCGTCGCCGCAGGCATCGCGGAGCCCGCACAGGCCCGCGCCATCACCAGCGGTCGCGACGGGACCGACCCGAGGCTGGAGGCGATGCTGGGTGAGGTCGGCTCCTGTATACCTCCAGCTGCCCGGGCCGCCCTCGCGCCCTACCGTCCCGCCCGGGCGGCGCGCGAGGCGGCCATCGCCCAGGGCCGGCCCGACGCTCTGAGCGTGCGCTGCGAGTGGTGCAAGGCCCAGCCCGGCGAACCGTGTCGCCGCCGCCGGGTCGGCCCCGACGACGGGGTACGCGGTACCGCCCCGCGCGCCACCCCACATCCCGGGCGCCTCGACCTCGCCGTCGCTCAGCAGGCCCAGCAGCCCGCCATGGCCTGACCGGCGTATCCGGCGTGTGCAGCCCGTCCGGTGCACCGCCCCCAATGTCACTGTCCCGCCCAGGCTGCGGCGCACGCCCTCGCGCCGCAGCCTGGCACCCGACGCCGCGCCCGGCATGCACCGCCCCGGGCGGGCGACGCGGCAGCACATCGGAGATCGTCTTGCGCCACATCACCACCCATGACGCGCCGGCAACCGGCCTGCGCGGCATCGGAGACACCAGCTGGCACTCCCGCGGGGCGTGCTACGGCATGGATGTCGAGGATGCCGAAGCCGTGTTCTTCCCGGGCCCTCGGGACCACGAAGAGATCGCTGAGGCGAAGGAGCTGTGCGGTTGGTGCCCGGTACGCCGCGACTGCCTCGACTTCGCCCTGGAGAACGTCCTCAAGGAGGGCATCTGGGGTGGCCTCACCGAAGCCGAGCGGCGCCCCTGGCACGACGGACTCCCCCAGCGCCTCGACTACCGGCGCGTGATCGCCTTCTTCCAGGGTCGCGACGTGCATCTGACCGAGGCCGAGCGGCAGATCGTCGTCGATCACGCCTACGTGCGCGGCTGGCGGCCCACCCGGCTCGCCGCCGCGCTGCAGATCAGCCACAAGCACGCCCGCGACCTGCTCCGGCAGGCGTCCAACAAGGTGTTCGACCGCGACCGCACCTACGGCGTGCCCAGGCCCAAGAAGAAGCGGAAGAAGACCACCCCGGCCGCAGGCAGCCCCGCCCCCACGGCACCCGGCACACAGCAACCGGCAGTCCGCCCAGCAGCGTCGACTCCGGCGCCCGCCTCTCTCGGAAAGGCCGCATGACCCACCTTGCAGCCGCGCACAGCGCTCCGGCCGTTTCGGAACGGAGTGTGGCCCCCACTCTTCTCGGAGTTCCTCCGTCCGCGGAAGGCGCCAAGCGGGGCCCCACCACGGCCCAGCGCGCTCTCATCGTCACCGGGGCCACGCTGGTTGCTGTCGTTGCCATGGCCGCGAGTGCCACCACTCTCTCCGACCTCGGTCGCGCCGTGGGCTGGGGCGAGATCCTCGCGTGGTCACTTCCGGTGAGCGTCGATGTCCTGGCGCTCGTCGCCGGCGTCGCCTGGCTCGCGGGAGGCGCCGGCCAGGCCCTCGGCCGTGTCCTGACCCTCATCACGGTCGGGGTGTCCGTCCTGCTGAACTCCATCGGCCACCTGGTGTCGACCAGGCACCTGGAGGCCAGCTCCTACCTGGTGATCGGGGTGTCGGCCGTTCCACCGCTCGCCGCGGCCCTGGCCGTCCACCTCGGTGCCACGGTCAACGCGGACCGCCCTGACGCCCTCGCCCCCCGGCCCTTCGACACCATCGAGGCCGTCCCCTCGAAGCGGACCGCCATGGACCCGGGGCACCGCAGCGACAACACCTGCGGTCCGGCAGACCAAGCCGATCCGGATCCTGCGGTCCGTGACGCCGTCGGGGACCGGCGCACCGTACGGGACCACCCTCAGACCACGGGCCAGCCGACGCAGTCCGCTCGCGCCGGCCACCGCGCCGATGCTCCGGACCAGCGGACCGGCATCGCGGCGGAACGCGCGGACCAGTCTGCGGACCAGGACGAGGACGCTCCCGGCAGTGGTCGGCAGGGCGCGGACCGCGACCCGCGGACCGCGGACCAGGCAGGCGAAGCCGCCCACAAGGGCCACCACCCTGATGCACTGGTCCGGCGGACCACCACCAGCCCGGACCATGTGGACCGGGAGGCTGTTCCTGCTCCACAATCGGCCGCCCCCGTCGAGCGGACCAGGGAACCCGCAGGCCAGTCGGCAGACGAGGCATCACCTCTGACGGACCACGAGCGGACAGACCACGCCGGCGGTCCGGACGAGGAGACCTGTCCCGCCGTCCCGGACCAGGGCGGCCCTGCCGACCAGATGCAGGTACAGGACCACCCGTCAGCGTCGGACCAGGACCAGCAGACCGTAGACCCGGCGGCGGACTCCGTGCCCGCGGACCAGGGCCCCGCCACTGAACACCGGCGGACCGGAACCGCATCGGACCAGCCCGCAGACCCGGACGAGGACGGCGGCGAGGGCGATTCCTCCAGCGGTCCGCACGCCGGCCGGACCACGGGCGACCCCGACACCTCCTCCGCCACGCACCCCGATCCCGCGGACCAGGACGACGAGGTCCCGTGGGAGGTGAAGGTCGCCTTCGCCCGCCAGGCCGCCCTCGAAGCGGGTCGGATGACCCGCCGGGCCATCACGCCGCGCCTGCGCGATCACGGCATCGCGGTCAGCAACGAGCACTTCAGTGACCTCCAGGCCCACTTGTACGCGGACCCGGCTCTCGCGCACCTGCCCCGCTCTCCCAGGAGGCCCCGATGAGGACCTGCCACCAGTTCGACAAGGTCCGTGAGGAGTACGAGCGGGAGATCGGCTACCTGCTCGCCCACTCCCAGCGGCACGAGGGCAGGCCGTCGGCGAAGTCCAGCGCGAAGCAGGCCGCCTCGACGAAAAAGCGGATGGCACGCGCCCTCAACAGCCACATCGGACGCTGCCCCGAGTGCGGCTGAACCGGCAAAACACCAGCTCAACGCCCCTATCCCTCAAAGGATGGCCCGGCATCATGCTGGGCCACCGCCCCTGCTTAAGAGGTACGCCGTGATTCCACTTCCTCCTCGCCCGTCCGAGCCCTCGGCCGCCGAAGCCAGCGCCTGGGCGGACGTTCTGGTCCGCCGGCGACTCCTGCACGCCGCCGTCTTCCTGCCGACCGGCCAGTGGCTCGTCCAGGACCGGCCCCACGGTCCCGTCCGCGTCCTCATGGGACCGGCCGACGTCCTCGCCCTGGCCGCGACCATCCAGCACCACACCCGCACCACGAGGCCCGAAATCCGATGACGAACCCCACCCAGAACGACACCACCCCGGAACCCGCTCCCGACTCCAACTCGGTCTCGGGGCGAGCAAGTTGGGGC
>NZ_JBHXME010000264.1:0-8911 GCF_042721125.1 Streptomyces sp. NPDC058469 | reverse complement strand
GTGGTGCGGGGGCGAGGCAGCCATCGCGAGCGCCATGTAGACCATGGCCGCGGTGCCCAACAGATGGTGCACATGGTGCGGACTCCTCCGCGCCGACCACCCCGACCGCGCCTTCTGCCCCCGCCGCCGGGCCCGGGCCCTCCGCACCCGCGCCGGGCGCGCCGAGCATGGCGCAGGGCGCCGTCCAGGTGCGGCAGATGTGGCCGAACATCCTGGAAGTGGTGAAGAACCGCCGCCGTTTCACCTGGATCCTGCTCAGCCAGAACGCGCAGGTCACCGGTTTCGACGGCACGACCCTCCAGATCGGCTTCGTCAACGCCGGTGCGCGGGACAACTTCAACAGCAGCGGCAGCGAGGACGTGCTGAAGCAGGCGCTGTCCGAGCAGTTCAACGTCCAGTGGAAGATCGACGCGGTCGTCGACCCGTCGGGCGGCGGCACCCCGCCCCCGCAGCCGGGCGGTTCATACGGCGGTGGCGGTGGCGGCGCAGCGGGTGGCTACGGCGGTGCGTCCGGTGGCTACGGCGCCCCCGGCCCCGCTACGCCCGCTTCCGGCCCGGCATCCCCCCAGGCCGCCCCCACCTCCGCGCCCGCCCCCACGAACACGACGAACTCGCCTTCGGCACAGGCGCCCGCCCAATCGCACCAACCCCCTGCCGCCCCCTCCCCGGCCCCCGCCCGTCGCACCGTGTCCGCCGAGGACGACACCGCCGAGGACGACGACCCCGACCTCGACGAATCGGCCCTCTCCGGCCACGAACTGATCGTGCGGGAGCTGGGAGCGACGGTGATGGAGGAGTTCACCAACGAGTAGCCGTCGGCTACTCCGACTTCGGCGACAACCTCACCGCCGCCCCCTCACCGCCGCCCACCCTGATGCCCTCAGGTGCGCGGGGCTGTGTCGCTATGCGGCTCCGCCGCGCGGGCGCGACCAGTCCCCACGCACCCGCACTCCGCAACCAGCCCGAACCCCCCACCCCCGACCCGCCCCCAACTCCGCTCCCGCGCTCACCCCAACCCCCACCCCGACCAACCTCACCCTCACCGTGACCTAGGCTGACCCCCGTGAAGGTCCTCGTCATCGGTACCGGTGCCCGCGAACACGCCCTCTGCCGTTCCCTGTCCCTAGACCCCGACGTCACCGCACTGCACTGCGCTCCCGGCAACGCCGGCATCGCCGAGGTAGCCGAGCTGCACCAGGTCGACCCCCTCGACGGCGCTGCCGTAACCGCGCTGGCGACAGCGCTCGGTGCCGAGCTGGTCGTGGTCGGTCCGGAGGCACCCCTCGTCGCCGGGGTCGCCGACGCCGTGCGCGACGCGGGTATCCCGGTCTTCGGCCCCTCCGGGGAGGCCGCGCAGCTGGAGGGCTCCAAGGCCTTCGCCAAGGAAGTGATGGCGGCGGCCGGTGTCCCCACCGCCCGCTCGTACGTCTGTACGACCCCGGAAGAGGTCGCCGAGGCTCTCGACGCCTTCGGTGCGCCGTACGTCGTGAAGGACGACGGACTGGCCGCCGGCAAGGGCGTCGTCGTCACCGCTGACCTCGAAGCGGCGAAGGCGCACGC
The DNA here is from genome assembly GCF_042721125.1 of Streptomyces sp. NPDC058469. Taxonomy (NCBI): domain Bacteria; kingdom Bacillati; phylum Actinomycetota; class Actinomycetes; order Kitasatosporales; family Streptomycetaceae; genus Streptomyces; species Streptomyces sp. NPDC058469. Next base: position 7,351 of record NZ_JBHXME010000264.1, on the reverse strand, counting down.
CAACGCCTGCGAGCGCGTGGTCATCGAGGAGTTCCTCGACGGACCCGAGGTCTCCCTGTTCGCGATCACCGACGGCGTGACCGTCGTACCGCTGCAGCCCGCGCAGGACTTCAAGCGCGCGCTGGACGGCGACGAGGGCCCGAACACCGGCGGCATGGGCGCGTACTCCCCGCTGCCGTGGGCCGATCCGAAGCTGGTCGAGGAAGTACTCCAATCCGTCCTCCAGCCGACCGTCGACGAGATGCGGCGCCGCGGGACTCCCTTCTCCGGCCTCCTCTACGCCGGTCTCGCGATCACGTCGCGCGGTGTGCGGGTCATTGAGTTCAACGCGCGCTTCGGCGACCCGGAGACCCAGGTGGTCCTGGCCCGCCTGAAGACCCCGCTGGCCGGTGTCCTGCTCGCCTCGGCCAACGGCACCCTCGACGACCTGGCCCCCCTGCGCTGGAGCGAGGACGCGGCGGTCACCGTCGTCATCGCCTCGCACAACTACCCGGACACCCCGCGCACCGGCGACCCGATCACCGGCCTCGACGAGGTCGCGGCGCAGGACGCCCCGCACGCGTACGTGCTGCACGCCGGGACCAAGTACGACGGCGACGACGTCGTCAGCGCGGGCGGCCGCGTCCTCTCCGTCACGGCGACCGGCGCGGACCTCACCCAGGCCCGCGAGCGCGCGTACGCGGCCGTGGCCCGCGTCCGTCTCGACGGCTCCCAGCACCGTACGGACATCGCGGCGAAGGCGGCGGCGGGCGAGTAGCGGGCGAGTAACCGCCCGGTACCGCCCGGCACCGGCGGGTGGACAACCGTCCGACACCACCCGGCACCGGCGGGCGGACAACCGCCCGACTTCGCCCCGCACCGGCGGGCGGACAACCGTCCGACACCACCCCGTGCCGCCCGGTACCGGCGGGAAAACACCCGATATCACCGGACTCCGATGAACCCGGCAGGCCCCGAATCCGTCTCACGATTCGGGGCCTGATCCTTGCCCTGCGTCATCCACCTTTCCCCTGAGCCATTCCATCGAGTGACCGATGGCCCAACCGGCTGACGGGGGACGGGGCCCCAACTATGGTGCGGCGCAAGCGTTCCGGCACTTGGCCCACCGGCATTGCGATGTCAGTGGCGGGTGCCACAGTGGGGGAGTGAGCAACGCCAGCAGAGCGGGACAGCACGGAGGGGGTGAGGTCCGGTCGTGACCGGTATGGGTGTGGAGGCGGGCGCGCAGGCGGCGCGTTCCAGGGCCTTGGCCGTGCTGCGTATCCGCAGCCGGGCGCTGGCCGTCGCCCTGTTGCCCGCCGCCGTCGCGGTGATCCTGCTCGCCGGGGGTTCCACCGGCCATCTCGTGGGCCGGGGCTGGGACCTCTCACGCTGGATCATGGGCGTGGCCGCGGTCGTCGTGCTGCTCGCCGCCGGCGCCATCGCGCTGGTCGTCGCGCGGTCCCGTCCGGCCGTGAGTCCTACGGTCGCGATCGCCGAGGAGTCGGCCCCCGACCTGTACCGCATGGTGCGCGACCTCGCCGACCGCCTCGACGTCCCCGCGCCGTCCGCGATAGCGCTCACCCCGGACTGCGACAGCTGGCTGGAGGACCGCACCCACCCGTCACACGGCCCGCCCCCGAAGGAGAACCGCGACGAGATCACCGGCGTACGCGGCCTCACCCCGGGGCGTTCCCGTCGTACGGCCGCCTCGCCCGTCCTCGTCATCGGCTCGCCGTTCCTGTGGTGGATGCGGGTGGGCGAGCTGCGCGCGGTGCTCGCGCCGGTCGTCGCCGGTACGGGTCCCTCCGCGCACCCGGACATAGCCGCGGCCCGCCGTTTCGTACGGGGGCTGGACGCGGCGGTGGCCGTGACCTCGGCACCGCGCGGTCCGCTGTTCCGTTCGGTGCTCGCCGGTGTCGGCTGGGTCGCCCGGCTGCTGCTGCGCAGCTGCCGGGGGCACGCGGCCGAGATGGAGCGGGGTGTGGCCGCAGCTGCCGCCGAGCGTGCACAGGCTGTGGACTACGGCCTGCGGATCGTCGCGCAGGAACAGGTGGGCCTGGCGTACGCGGGCTGGGACCGGCTGCTCACCCGGGTCGCGCTGCCCGCGTGGCGGATGGGCCGCTGGCCTTCCCGGCTGGACGCGGGCGTCGTGGCGGCGCTCACGGAGCTGTCCCGCCGCGACCGCCTGGCCGCCGAGGGCTTCGCCTCCCGCCTGGGCGAGCGCCCCGCCTGTGACCTGCTCGAAGAGCCCGGCACGATCGACGAGGCGACCTCGCTCCTCGCCGCCCGCCTTTTCCACGGCGGCCCCGCCGAGGCCGGTCCCGACTGGGCGCCGGTGAGCTGGCAGGAGTACCCGGAGGAGGTCGTCGACCGCAAATGGCGCACCGACGCGGCCCGCCTCCACCGCGTCCTGGACACCCTCGGCGTCCGCCGCGCCCCCGATCCCACCCCGCCCCACCACGACGCCCCGACCCTGGCCCGCGTGGTGGACCACCTGACCGACCCGACGACGGCGGCGGGCGACCGGTACGGGGAGACCGACGGCCGTACGGACGACCGATACGCGGAGACCGATGCCGCTGACGTCGCCGACGTCGCTGATCCGTACGCGACGGACGCCACCATCAGCGGCCGGTCCACAGAACTGCAAGCCCCAGCCCCCCACCCGGAGCCGAAACCGGAGCCGAAACCGGAGCTGGAGCTGGAGCTGGAGCTGGAGCTGGAGTCGGACCCGCACCCGGAGCCGGACCCCCACGCGCACCCCCACCCGGAACCGGAGCCCTACAAGGCGATGGCCGCCGACGACGAAGAAGAGCTCGGCGAAGGCGGCTCCCCCCACAGCGCGGCCCTCGCCGCAGGCCTCACCGCGGAGTTGGCGCGCGAGGAGGCGGCGACCCCGCCGACCAGTTCGGCCCCGCCAGGGCAGGGCCCCGACACCGGGCTCTGGGACGACGCCGCGCTCCCCCTCTTCCCGCTCCAACCCCCGCGCACCGGGCGGGAGTTGCTCGCCGATCACGTCACGGCGATGGTGTGCTGCGCCGCGATGGACACCGCCGGCGCGCTGCCCGGCCTCGACTGGCTCGACGGCCCGACCCTGCTCGTCAACGGCGAAAGAGCGGCCGATCTCGCCCCGAGGGTGCTCAGCCTCGTGGAGGACGGCGACCCCGCCCCGCTGCGGGCCTGGCTGATCGACCTGGGCATACGCCCCGAGAAGCCGGTACGACTCGTCTGACATCGGGCCCCGCTGCCACCCGCCCGCCACCCATTCGTATCGGAACCCCAAGCTCCACTTTCGGTCAATTGGCAACGACCAGTGACAGAGTGCGTGCTTAATGTGATGTGCTGGGGCCGATCCCGTGCGCCGTCCCGTACCTGGCAAAGGCGTACGGCATACGACAGTTGGACGAAGAACCACCACGGGGGCACGAGGGAGGGGAGCGACCATGGGGTCGGAGCAGATCCGCCGCTGGGAGTCCGGAGCGCTGGCGCACGCCGTCACGGACCCCTTCGGGCAGGGCCCCGTCCCCTGGCTCCGGGGCAGCGAGACCTACTTCGACGACACCGGCCACGTCGTCCCCTGGTACATGGACCCGACCCCGGCCCACGCCCCCGGCAGGAACGCCCCCAGACTCCCCGCCCCGCGCGCGTCCGGGGGCGGCGGCCCGCGCTCCGCCGACGACGTCCGCCGCCAGATCAAGGGGTTCACCTCCGCGAGCGCGGTCGCACCCGGCGAGGCGCTCGACTTCCATGTCACGGTCGACCCGCCCCAGGAGTTCGCCGTGGACGTCTACCGCATCGGCCACTACGGCGGTGACGGCGCCGCCAAGATCACCACCAGCCCCCGGCTCTCGGGCATCGTGCAGCCCCCGCCGCTCACCGCCGACCGCACGGTCTCCTGCCACCACTGGTGGCTGTCCTGGCGACTGCAGATCCCGAGCTACTGGAACGTCGGCGCGTACGTGGCCGTCCTCACCACCGCCGACGGCTACCGCTCCCACATCCCGTTCACGGTCCGCGACAGCCACCCCGCCGACCTGCTCCTCCTCCTGCCCGACATCACCTGGCAGGCCTACAACCTCTACCCGGAGGACGGCCACACCGGCGCGAGCCTCTACCACGCCTGGGACGGCGACGGCCGGCTGCTCGGCGAGTCCGAGGCCGCGACGACGGTCTCCTTCGACCGCCCGTACGCGGGCGCGGGCCTGCCCCTCCATGTGGGCCACGCCTACGACTTCATCCGCTGGGCCGAGCGCTACGGCTACGACCTCGCCTACGCCGACGCCCGCGACCTGCACTCCGGCCGCGTAGACCCCACCCGCTACCGGGGGTTGGTCTTCCCGGGCCACGACGAGTACTGGTCGACACAGATGCGCCGTACCGTCGAACGCGCCCGCGACCACGGCACGTCCCTCGTCTTCCTCTCCGCCAACACCATGTACTGGCAAGTGGAGTTGGGGCCCTCCCCGTCCGGCGTCCCCGACCGCCTGCTCACCTGCCGCAAACGCCGGGGCCCGGGCAAACCGGTGCTGTGGCGCGAAGTCGACCGCCCCGAGCAGCAGTTGGTCGGGATCCAGTACGCGGGCCGTGTGCCCGAGCCGCACCCCTTAATCGTCCGCAACGCCGACCACTGGCTGTGGGAGGCGACCGGCGCGGGCGAGGGCGACTCGATCGAGGGCCTGGTCGCGGGCGAGGCCGACCGGTACTTCCCGCGCACCCAGCTCCCCCAGCACGAGGAGCGCATCCTCCTCGCCCACTCCCCGTACGCGGACGGTGAGGGCGCGCTGCGCCACCAGGAGACGTCCCTGTACCGGGCGCCGTCCGGCGCTCTCGTCTTCGCCTCCGGCACCTTCGCCTGGTCACCGGCCCTGGACCGCCCCGGCCACGTGGACGCCCGGGTCCAGCGCGCCACGGCCAACCTCCTGGACCGCATCTGCAAGCACGACTGACCGTCACGTACCAGGTCGACGCCCCCTGTCCGGAGGCCGGTCACACATACGGGACAATCGAGCCAGTTGGAGAGACCCACTGGAGGAACCGTGTCCGGATTCGTAGAAAAGCCCGAGCCGCTCCAGGTCCCGGGCCTGACGCACCTCCACACCGGCAAGGTGCGCGAGCTGTACCAGAACGAGGCCGGCGACCTGGTGATGGTCGCCAGCGACCGCATGTCCGCGTACGACTGGGTGCTGCCCACCGAGATCCCCGACAAGGGCCGCGTCCTTACCCAGCTCTCCCTCTGGTGGTTCGACCAGCTGGCCGACCTGATCCCCAACCACGTCCTCGGCACCGAACTCCCGCCCGGCGCCCCCGCCGACTGGGCGGGCCGCACCCTTATCTGCAAGTCCCTCCAGATGGTCCCGGTGGAGTGCGTGGCCCGCGGCTACCTGACCGGCTCGGGCCTGGTCGAGTACAACGAGACGCGCACGGTCTGCGGCCTAGCCCTCCCCGAGGGCCTGGTCGACGGCAGCGAACTCCCCGCGCCGATCTTCACCCCGGCCACCAAGGCCGCCGTAGGGGAGCACGACGAGAACGTGTCGTACGAGGAGGTCGCCCGTCAGGTCGGCGCGGACACCGCCGCGCAGCTGCGCCAGGCGACCCTCGCGGTGTACGGCCGCGCCCGGGACATCGCGCGTGACCGGGGCATCATCCTCGCGGACACGAAGTTCGAGTTCGGCTTCGACGGCGAGACGCTGATCGCCGCCGACGAGGTCCTCACCCCGGACTCGTCCCGCTTCTGGCCGGCCGAGACGTGGGAGCCGGGGCGCGCGCAGCCGTCGTACGACAAGCAGTTCGTGCGCGACTGGCTCACGTCGGCCGAGTCGGGCTGGGACCGCAAGAGCGAGCAGCCTCCGCCGCCGCTGCCGCAGCAGGTCGTGGACGCGACGCGCGGGAAGTACATCGAGGCGTACGAGCGCCTGACGGGCCTGAGCTGGAGCTAGCCCCGGAATCCCGGCGCACGAAAAAACCCCGGTCCACCCGGACCGGGGTTTTCACTTTGAGCGGACGACCAGGTTCGAACTGGCGACCTCAACCTTGGCAAGGTTGCGCTCTACCAACTGAGCTACGTCCGCGCTGCGCCGTGGCGCGAGAGCAACTATACCCAACCTCGCTCGCGTGCGAGACGCACTGCCGCATGACGGTTCTCGGCCCCGAGTTTCGAGACGGCGGAGGAGAGATAGTTCCGTACGGTGCCCTGCGAGAGCGCGGCCCGTTCGGCGATCTCCGCGACCGGCGCCCCGTCGGCGGCCAGTTCCAGCACCTCGGCCTCGCGCGCGGTCAGCGGTGAATCCCCGGCGGAGATCGCGTCGGCGGCCAACTCGGGGTCGACATAACGGTTCCCGGCATGCACCGTACGAATGATCTCCGCGAGCCGCTGCGCGCTGACGGTCTTTGGCACGAACCCCCGCACTCCGGCGGCAAGCGCCCGCTTGAGATGCCCGGGCCGCCCGTGGCCGGTCACGATCAACACCCGACACCCGGGCAACTCGGTCCGCAACGATGTGGCCACCTTCACACCGTCCGCCCCCGGCATCTGAAGATCCAGCACAGCCACATCCGGCTCATGCGCCCGAGCCATGGCGAGCGCCTCGGGCCCGGTAGCCGCCTCGGCCACCACCACGAGGTCGTCCTCCAGCCCGAGCAACGCGGCGAGCGCACCCCGGATGAGGTGCTCGTCATCGGCGAGCAGCAGTCTTACGACGGGGGCGGTCATGGGGTGCTCCTGGTCAGGGCGGGCAGTGGGCGGACGGGGTGGGCGGGGCGAACGGTCATGAGGCAACAACCCCCGTCACCGTGGGCAGCGGCACGGTCGCCACCCCTCTGACTCGGTCCTCGCCCACGGTCCCCGCCTCCAGTTCCCCGCCCACCGCGGTAAGCCGCTTCCGCAATCCCACCAGCCCCGACCCGCTACTTCCCCGTAGGGCAGGTGCCCGGCTCCCAGCGACCAGCGCACGTACGGCGCGCAGCGCGTTCATGAGGCCGCGCCCCCCGTCGCCGCCCCCGTAGCCGCAGGCAGCGGCACCGTGGCCACCACCCGGAACCGGTCGCCGTCCACAGCCCCCGCCTCCAACTCCCCGCCGACCGCAGTCAGCCGCTCCCGCAGCCCCACCAGCCCCGACCCGCCACTGCCGTCGCCCACCTTGGCCCCGTGGTTCTGCGCAGTCAGCCCCGGCCGGCCCCCGCCCTCGATCACCTCGGCCTCGTCGTTCTCCGTCGTCGGCCCCGGCGACTCCCCGCCGCCGTCGCCAACCTCGACCCCGTCGTTCCCCTCAGTCAGCCCCACCAGCCCCGACCCCCCACCCCCGTCGCCCACCTTGACCCCGTCGTTCTCCACGGTGAGCACAACCCGCCCCTCCGCCACCCGCACCCCCAC
>NZ_JBHXME010000263.1:0-8920 GCF_042721125.1 Streptomyces sp. NPDC058469 | reverse complement strand
CAGCTGGCACTGAGCCTTCAGCTCGTTCACGCCCCCACTCTCCTGCGGGAGGGTGGGGCCGTTGCCGTTCGCGGGCTAGCCGACGGTGAGGTCCTTGACCGGAAGGTCGAGGGGCGGTGATGGGGTCGCCGTCAGGAGTCCGGCAGGACGTGATGAACAGCGAGTCGAGGGAACTGAGGTCGCGGTAGGCGCGGGAGTCCCCAGGCACGACGCAGCGCTCCAGCGTGAGCGCCCTCAGTTCGGCCGGAAGGCGTTCACGTCCTGTCAGCCACTCCGGCAAGTGCATGCCGCGCACGGTCCTTGAGGCTGTTGAGCAGGGACTGTTCGTAGCGCGGCAACTCGTCGACGCCGCAGGGGAGTTCGTCGCCCAGTTCCCGGACGGCCTCGTGCCACTGCCGTACGAACGCGGCCAGGTCCGGTGGCGTCATCGGGTACGACAAAGGGGCCAACTCCAGCCGGAGTTGGCCCCTTCGAGGACTTCGGGGGTCGGACTACCGCAGGCGGGCCATGAGCGCGTGCTCGACCAGCGTGATCAGCGCCGACTTGGCGTCCGCGCGGTGGCGGGCATCGGTCGTGATGATCGGCGCGTCCGGGCCGATCTGCAGGGCCTCGCGGACCTCGTCCGGGTTGTACGGCTGCTGGCCGTCGAAGCCGTTGAGGGCGATGACGAAGGGGAGACCCGAGTTCTCGAAGTAGTCGACCGCGGGGAAGCAGTCGGCGAGACGGCGGGTGTCCACGAGCACGATCGCGCCGATCGCGCCGCGCACCAGGTCGTCCCACATGAACCAGAAGCGGTCCTGACCCGGCGTACCGAAGAGGTACAGGATCAGGTCCTGGTCCAGGGTGATGCGTCCGAAGTCCATGGCGACCGTCGTGGTCGTCTTGTCTCCGGTGTGGGTGAGGTCGTCGATGCCCGCGCTCGCGGACGTCATCACAGCCTCGGTACGCAGCGGGTTGATCTCCGAGACGGCCCCGACGAACGTGGTCTTGCCCACGCCGAAGCCACCCGCCACCACGATCTTCGCCGAGGTGGTGGAGCGGGAAGGCCCTCCGCTAGAGCTTGCGAAGTCCACTGAGCACCCTTTCGAGCAGTGTCACATCTGGCTGGCCGCCGGCGTTCTCGTCGCCGCCGGGTTGATGAATGGCGACCAGGCCCGCCTCCGCCAAGTCGGCGACGAGGATCCTGGCCACACCGAGAGGGATCGTCAGGAGGGCCGAGATCTCGGCCACCGACTTGATCTCCCGGCAGAGGTTGCAGATCCGCTGATGCTCGGGCAACTGGCCCTGCATCTGGTGCGGCTGCGCGGTGGTGTGCACCAGCGCCTCGATGGCGAGCTGGTAGCGGGGGCGGGTCCGGCCGCCGGTCATGGCGTACGGACGCACCAGGGGATTGCTCGTCGACCCCGCGGGGGCCGGCTCGGGGGAGCGTCGATGGGGCTGCACAGGCTGGATGCGCGGCGCCGGCGGCTGGTCGTACGGCGACGGGCCGGGGCCCTGCGGGTACTGAGGGCGGCGCGGGGACGGCGAGGAGGGGAAGTTGTACCGGTTCTGGGAACCGTCGCCCTGCCCCTGGCCGGGGCCGTACGACCAGTTGCCCGAAGACGAACCGCCTGGGGGTGTTGCCACTTTCTCCTCCTCCGACTGTGCCGGGCACCCATCAATGTGGAGCCGCGTCCCGAAACCTTATGGCCTCAGGACGCCAAAACGCACCGTCCGTCTGTTAGTTGAGAAGGCTCCCCTGGAGCTCCGCTCGAAGGTCAGGGGTCAGGACCGTGCCCGCACGGTCCACCAGAAGGGCCATCTCGTACCCAATGAGGCCGATGTCCGCCTCGGGGTGCGCGAGAACCGCGAGCGAGGAACCATCGGATACGGACATGAGGAAGAGGAATCCCCGCTCCATCTCCACAACCGTCTGGTTCACGGCACCGCCCTCGAAGATGCGGGAGGCCCCCGCGGTCAGCGAGGTCAGACCCGACGCGACGGCCGCCAACTGGTCGGCACGGTCACGCGGGAAACCGTCGGACATCGCCAGCAGGAGTCCGTCGGCGGAGACCACCACCGTGTGGGACACCCCAGGGGTGTTGTCCACGAAGTTGGTGATCAACCAGTTCAGGTTCTGCGCCGCCTGGCTCATCGGGCTCACACTAACGCTCCTGGTTGTAGGTGCTGTCGGAGCCGAAGCCCCGACCGTTCGTTTCACTGCCTTCGCTGCGTCCCCGCTGGACCCCGCGGCGCAGGTTGCTGAGCCTGCCCCGGATGTCCTCGGGAGCGCGGGAGACCTGGGGGCCGCCCTGGGGGGTGCTCTCGGCGGTGCCCTCGACCAGATTGGCCTTGGGTACCCGCCGCGGCAGGCCGGAGGAGGTGACCCCGCCCGCCTTCGGCTTCTTCAGCGCCGAGGCCTGCTGCCAGCGCTCGTCGTTCGCCGAGCGCCAGTCCACAGCGCCGGTGCCGCCGTTCGCGGTGCCGAAGACATCGACCTTGCTCTCCGGCGCCGCTGAGGCCGACGGTCCCGGCTGCGAACCGTTGGTGCCGTTCGCGGCCGAACCGCGGCGCGGCAGTCCGGCGTCGGTCAGCGCGTGGACGGCGGAGGGAGCCGGTCCCGGACGCTCGAAGCCTACGTGGTCCCGCTCACTCACGTCAGCGGCCTGCGTGGACTCCGCTTCCGGAGCGTACTGGTCCGGGTACCCGTTGCGGTAACCGCCCTGCTGCGGCCAGTCGTCCTGGTAGGACGGCTCTTCGAAGCCCGAGAACGTCTCCGAGGCGGCAGGGTGCTGCGACGCGTGCTCTTCCCGCACCGGCTCCGCGTACCCGGGCTCCGGGTAGCCGCCGTTCGACGGGAAGGAGTCGGGGAAGCCGTCGGTCTGCGGTGCCCCGCCGTTCGGCGCGAAGTACTGCTCGTCGTACGAGGGCTGCCGCGGTTCGTCGTACGACGTCTGCTGCTGCTCCTCGTACGCCGGCTGGCCGGTGAAGCCGGTCGGCTGGTCCTGGTAGCCCTGCTGCCCGTTGCCGTACGGCTGCTGCTGCGGGGTGTCGAACTCGGAGAACTCCGGGTACTCGCCGGGTTCGAGCTCCTGGCCCGGCTTCTGGGACTCCAGGGCCGCGCGGCGCTCCTCGCGCATCAGCGAGCGGCCCACCGGGTCCAGCTCGCGGATGTCGTCCGGCACCTCGGAGTAGCGGGTGTCGTCGAAGCCGAGCTCGGCGGCCGTGCGCAGCGGGGCGTGGTTGAAGTCCTCGCCCTGGAACTGCTGCTGCGGCTGCTCCGGCATGATCTGCGAGACGGTGAACTCGTCGCGCTGGAGCTGCGACTCACCACCGCCACCGTGCGTGATCGCGTCCGGCAGCATGACCAGCGAGGTCGTGCCGGCCTGCTCGCCCGAGGGGCGGAGCTGGACGCGGATGCCGTGCCGGTCGGACAGCCGGCCGACCACGAACAGGCCCATGCGCTGGGAGATCGCGACGTCCACGGTCGGCGGGTTGGCCAGCTTGTGGTTGATGTCCGCGAAGTCCTCGGCGGTGAGGCCGATGCCCTTGTCGTGGATCTCGATCATGACCCGGCCGTCGGGGAGACGGGTGGCCGTCACGCGAACCTTGGTCTGCGGGGAGGAGAACGTCGTCGCGTTCTCCAGCAGCTCGGCGAGCAGGTGCACGAGGTCGGTCACGGCACGGCCGTGGATCTCGGCCTCCGGGACACCGGAGAGTTCGACGCGCTCGTACTGCTCCACCTCGGAGGAGGCGGCGCGCAGCACGTCGACCAGCGGGACCGGCTGGTCCCAGCGGCGGCCGGGCTCCTCGCCGGCGAGGACCAGGAGGTTCTCGCCGTTGCGGCGCATACGGGTCGCGAGGTGGTCCAGACGGAAGAGGCTCTCCAGCTGGTCCGGGTCGGCCTCGTTGTTCTCCAGGTCGGTGATCAGGGTCAGCTGGCCCTCGATCAGCGACTGGTTGCGGCGCGAGAGGTTGGTGAAGATCGCGTTGATGTTGCCCCGCAGCAGGGCCTGCTCGGCGGCCAGTCGTACGGCCTCGCGGTGGACCTGGTCGAAGGCGCGGGCGACTTCGCCGATCTCGTCGGTCGTGGTGATCGGGATCGGGGAGATCCGGGTGTCCACGCGTCCGGGGTCGGTGCGCGAGAGCTGGTCGACCAGCATCGGCAGGCGCTGCTCGGCGATGCCGAAGGCGGCGTTGCGCAGCTGGCGCATCGCGCGGCTCATCTGCCGGGCGACGGCACCGGCCAGGATGAAGGCGAGGAGCAGGGCGACGACGACGGCGGCACCGGTGATGATGGCGTCGCGCTTGGCGTTGTCGGCGATGCCCGACGCCTCGCTCACCGCGGTGTCGGCCTTGTCCTCCTCGATCTTGCGGTACGCGTTGTACTTGAGGGTCGTGCCCGCCCACCAGTTCTGCGCGGTGATGCCCTTCTCGGCGAGCGCGGCGCGCGCCGAGGCGTCGGTGGTCTGCAGCTGCGACATCCCCGTGATCATGTCGATCGGGTTGGCCGGCGGCGGCACGTACGTCTGGTTGGCGGCCTTCGCCTGCGCGGCGGCCTGCTTGACCATGGCCGTGCCGTCGGTCTTGACCTTCGCCATGGCCGTGTTCAGCTTCGTGATGTCAGCGTCGGTACCACCGGCCTGGTACTCCTGCAGGGCGATGCCCTCCAGGTAGGCGTACGAGGTGATGGCGGTGCGCTGGGTGGCGAGGCTGCCCTGGCCGGGGCCCGGCTTGACCAGCAGGTGCATGCCGATGGAACGCTCCAGGGAGAGCGCGCCCTTGGCGAGTGCGATGGCGTAGACCGAGCGGCCGTAGCTGGTGATGTTGCCGGTGCCCAGGCCTAGTTCGTTCGAGAACTCCAGGAGCGGGTGCTCCAGGTTGACGTAGGCCTCTTCGGTCTGGACGCCCGTGAACTTGGTGGTGTACGCGGCGGCCCGGATGGACGTCAGCTGCGGCTCCACCTTGCGGAAGCGGCTGAGCCGGCGATCCAGGCCCGACTGGTCCGGCATGTTCTGCGCGGCCTTGTCGAAGGTGTCCGCGGCGTCGTCCGTGGCCTTGCGGGCGGCGACGACCGTCGGGTCCTTCACGCCCTTGCCCAGCAGCAGCGGTGCGGCGGTGGAGTCACGCTCGTTGGTGATCGCGTTGCTGTAGGTCAGGGCCGCCTGCACCAGGCGGGCGGTCTTCTGCGCGTCCTCGGCGTTCTGCCAGGTGTCGATCGAGCTCTTCACCTGGAAGCCGCCCATGACGAGGCCGACCGCCACGGGTATGAGCAGGATCGCGTTCAGCCTGGTCGGCACCCGCCAGTTGCGGGGGGAGAAACGGCCGCCACTCGGAGCGGGTGGCGCCGTGGGCTCCGAGCCTGGCACAGGGGCGGGCGCCGCTCCGCGCGGCGGCGGGGTGAAGTTGCCCCGGGCCGACGGCTCGGGACCGTTCTTGCTTCGCCTCACTCGACCAACAACCTTCCGGCGGTCGGCACCTATCGTCGTGCCGCAGTGTCTCAAGCCCGTCAACGACCTCTGCTTATCAGTACGTCGTTGACTATTGGGCAGTTCACGCATTCCAGCACGTCAGCATGCGCGATTCCAAACAGTCGGAACCGCGGATTCCGAGTGATGTAAGCCCCAGATAAAACGGTCATAAAGAGCGAGCCCCGTCAAAAGACGAGGCTTTGCTAGCGCAGTGGCACCGGATGACCGCGACGCGTTGCGGTACCACCCGATTCCTCTGCCGAAACGTTATGAACACCGGGGCCGACCGTGTCAAAGGCCACAGCCGGCTCCGGGGTGTCTACGACAACTGCCGTATGGCGCTGCCAACTTGAGAACTGCATATGCGAGGCCCGCCGATAGCTACCGCAGCCGGGCCATGAGTGCGTGCTCGACCAGCGTGATCAGCGCACTCTTCGCGTCCGAGCGGTGCCGGGCGTCCGTCGTGATGATCGGCGCGTCCGGACCGATCTGCAGGGCCTCGCGGACTTCCTCCGGGTTGTACGGCTGGTGTCCGTCGAAGCCGTTGAGGGCGATGACGAACGGCAGTCCGCTGTTCTCGAAGTAGTCGACCGCGGGGAAGCAGTCGGCCAGTCGGCGGGTGTCGACCAGGACCACGGCGCCGATCGCGCCGCGCACCAGGTCGTCCCACATGAACCAGAAGCGGTCCTGACCCGGCGTACCGAAGAGGTACAGGATCAGGTCCTGGTCCAGGGTGATGCGTCCGAAGTCCATGGCCACCGTGGTGGTGGTCTTGTCCCCGGTGTGGGTGAGGTCGTCGATGCCCGCGGACGCGGACGTCATGACGGCCTCCGTGCGCAGCGGGTTGATCTCCGAGACGGCACCCACGAACGTGGTCTTGCCGACGCCGAAGCCACCCGCCACCACGATCTTCGCGGAGGTGGTCGCCCGCCCTCCGTCAGAGCTTGCGAAGTCCACTGAGCACCCTTTCGAGCAGCGTCACGTCCGGTGCGCCGCCGTTGTTCTCGTCGCCGCCCGGCTGGTGGATGGCCACCAGTCCGGCCTCGGCGAGGTCCGCGACGAGGATCCTGGCCACACCGAGGGGCATGGCGAGGAGTGCCGACACCTCCGCGACCGACTTGACCTCGCGGCAGAGGTGGCAGATGCGCTGGTGCTCAGGGAGCAGCCCCATCAGCGCTGCCGGGTCGGCCGTGGTGCTGATCAGAGCCTCTATGGCGAGCTGGTAGCGCGGCCGGGTCCGGCCGCCGGTCATCGCATACGGACGTACCAGCGGCTGGTCGCCCTCGTCCCCGTACGGCTCGGCGTACGGATCATGAGAGGCGGTGGGCGGGGTCATGAATCCTCCGGGCGGGACAGCAAGTCGGTCGGGCTAGCCGTCTGACAGGGCCGGTGGGGGGATTGTGGCGGCCGGACGGTGATTTGGTGAGACGGGTGGTGCCGGGGCCGGTCAGTGAAGCAAACTGCCCTGGAGTTCGGCGCGCAGGTCCGGTGTGAGGACCGCCCCTGCACGGTCGACGAGCAGTGCCATCTCGTAGCCGACAAGGCCGATGTCGCACTCCGGGTGCGCGAGCACGGCCAGGGACGAGCCGTCAGAGACGGACATGAGGAAGAGGAATCCCCGCTCCATCTCCACGACCGTCTGTGCCACGTCGCCGCCCTCGAAGATCCGGGATGCCCCGGCCGTCAGCGAGGTGAGCCCGGAGGCCACGGCCGCGAGCTGGTCGGCGCGGTCGCGAGGGAACCCTTCCGACATGGCCAGAAGGAGTCCGTCGGCAGACACGACGACGGTGTGGGACACACCCGGGGTGTTGTCCACGAAGTTGGTTATCAACCAGTTGAGGTTCTGTGCCGCCTGGCTCATCTGGCTCAACTAACGCTCCTGCTGGTGAGTGGGGCTGGGGAAGCTGCCGGTCTGGCCGGTACCCGTACCGGCCTGTCGACCCTGTGCGATGCCCCTACGGAGATTGGTCAGCCGGCCGCGTACGTCATCAGGCGCACGGGAGACCTGCGGACCCGTTTGGTGCTGTTGCTGCTGAGCCGTGCCCGGGACGAGGTTCGCCCTGGGCACCCGGCGCGGCAGGCCGGAGGTGGTGACGCCGCCCGCGGCCGGTTGCCTTACACGCTCTGCCTGCCGAACGAGGTCGTCGTTCGGCGAGCTGCGCCAGGTACCGCCCGTGGGACGTTGAGGGGGTGTCGCCGGAGCCTGCGGTGCCTGCGGCTGCGGGGCGGGAGTAGAACCGTTGCTCTGGCTCTGCTGTTCCGCCTGCTGGCCGTGGAACCAGTTGGTCTCCAGCGTGTCGTACAGCGGCGTCCTGCCGTCACCGGGACCCGTGGCAGGCGGCAACGCCTCGGGCTCCTGGCGGGTGGGACGCTGCGGGGCGGGCGGCCGCTGGGCGCCGAGGTCGGCGCCGTTGCGGTTCCCGTTGACCTGCGGCCGCTCGAACTGCCCGGTGTTCGCGGGGTTCTGACGGTTCGGCAGATTGTGCTGACCGGTGGAGCCGTTGTCAAAGCCGGGTGTCGCGAACTGGCCCGTGGAGCTCGGGTCGTACGCCTGCGGGACGGCGAACTGTCCCGTGTTGGCCGGGTTGGACGGGTTGTTGGCCTGGCCCGGCGGACCCCCTGCCGGGGCGCCGAAGACGTCCGAGCGGACGAACTGGCCGCCGTTCTGCGGGGTGTTGGCGCCGGGACGCGGGGCGTCGAAGTCCGGCCGCGGGAACTGACCCGTGCCTGAGTCCTGGGAGCCGTTCGCGCCCTGTCGGGGGAACTGCCCGGGGTTCTGCGACCCGTTGGCGCCGGGACGCGGGAACTGGCCCGTGTTCTGCTGCCCGTTGGTACCCGGGCGCGGGGACTGGCCGCTGTCCTGTGCGTCGAGGCGCGGTACCGCCGGCATCTCCGCCGTGGCCGCGGGGCCCTGGCGGTCGTCGATGCGCGGCATCCGGGAGGTCTGCTCCGCGTCCCGCTCGTCGTGACCGCGCGGGGCGTCGAGGTTGCCGCGGCCCAGCGGGGGCTGCGCGTTTTCGTCGCTCCAGCTGGGGCGCTGGTTGTTGCCGCCGGGCAGCTCGGCCCGCGCACCACCGCGCGGCGGGAGCTGCGGCTGACGGCCGCGCCGCCGGCCACCGCCGCGGGGCGGCTCGGGCTCGTCGTTGCTCGTGCGCTGCGGCGGCACCGGGTTGCTCTGCGGCGGGGGTCCGCCGAAGGCGTCCTGGCGACCGTCACCGAAGCCCTGCGGCGTGCCCGCACCGGCAGCCTGCATACCCTGCGGGGCGCCCGGAGCCTGGCCGAAGAGACCGGCACCGGAACCCGCGGCCGGACGGCCCTGCGGCGCCGAGGGACCCTGAGGTCCACGCGCACCGCCCGGACCACCGGGACCGCCGGGTCCACCCGGACGTCCACCGCCCGCACCGGGCAGCGCGTGACCGGTGACCTTGACCTTGGTCTGCGGCGAGGAGAAGGAGGTCGCGTTCTCCAGC
>NZ_JBHXME010000262.1:0-9034 GCF_042721125.1 Streptomyces sp. NPDC058469 | reverse complement strand
GTCCCAGGCTGAGGGCTCAGCCTGGGACCGGCAGACAGTGGATAAGCAGGCACTGGATGGCTTCTCGGATCGCGCGTCAACTGCTCACCGGGTTCGACAACAGCACCTCGAACCCCTCCAGAGCGAGCAGCGACCAAGGAGTCACCGTGAGCACCATCCAGAAGATCGCCGTCATCACCGGAGCCAACCGAGGCCTCGGGCGCGCGTACGCCCTGTACCTCGCCAGGGCGGGTGTCGACGTCGTCGTGACCTGTCGGACCAACCAGACCGAGGCCGAGGAAGTGGTCTCCGCCGTCAGGGACTTGGGGCGTTCCGCCGTCGCGCTGCGGCTCGACACCAGCGTCGTGAACACCTTCGCGGGCTTCGCCGAGCAGCTCGGCACCGAGCTCCGGGCGCGCTGGGGCAGGACCACGTTCGACTTCCTCGTCAACAACGCCGGCACCGACCTGACCGCCCCGTTCGCCGAGACGACCGAGAAGGACTTCGACGACCTGGTGGACGTACACCTCAAGGGCGTGTTCTTCCTGACGCAGACCCTGTTGTCGGCGCTTGCCGACGGCGGCGCCATCGTGAACGTCTCCAGCGGTCTGACCCGTTTCGCCGTCCCGGGGCATTCCGCCTACGGAGCCGTGAAGGGCGGTCGAGGTCCTCACCCGCTACCAGGCCAAGGAGCTCGGCAGCCGGGGTATCCGCGTGAACACCGTCGCGCCCGGGGCCACCGCGACCGACTTCGGCGGCGGCATGATGCACGACGAACAGGTCCGCACCTACCTCACCTCGCAGGTCGCGCTGGGACGCGTGGGCGAACCCGACGACATCGCGGGCGCGGTCACCGCCCTTCTCTCCGATGCGAACCGGTGGGTCACCGCGCAGCGCATCGAGATCTCCGGCGGACAGAGCCTGTGAACGGCGGACCGGCCGCGGCAACGATTCCGATGCGGGAGCTGACCGGCAAGACGGCCCTGATCACGGGCTCCGCCCGGGGCATCGGCAAGGCGATAGCCCTGCGCTACGCACGCCTCGGCGCGAACATCGTGGTCAACTACGCCTCCAGCGCGAAGGAAGCCGACGCGACGGTCGCGGAGATCGAACGTCTGGGCGCGCAGGCGATCGCCGTACAGGCCGACACGTCTGTCGTGCCTGACATCGAGCGCCTCTTCGCCGAAGCCGCCGCGCGTTTCGGGCGGATCGACATCGCGGTCGCCAACGCGGGTGTCGAGCTGATCGGCCTCGATTTCCTCGACATCACCGAGGAGCAGTTCGACCGTCTCTTCGCCATCAACACCCGGGGCACCTTCTTCACCCTCCAGGCGGCGCGGCACGTCGTGACCGGCGGCCGGATCATCTACGTCGGTTCGAGCACGACGACCGTGCCGGTCCGCGGCGAAGGACTGTACGGGTCGAGCAAGACAGCACCGCGCTACGCCGTACAGGTCCTGGCGCAGGAACTCGCCGACCGCGGGATCACCGTCAACACGATCCTTCCCACGGCGATCGAGGGCGCGGGCGTGTTCACCGAGCCGGACCCGGGCCACCCGGTCCGGCAGTTCGTCGCCCGGCCCGGGCGCATCGGCCGCCGGATGGGGACCGTCGACGACGTCGCGGACGCCGCCGAGTACCTCGCCTCCGACCTCGCGGCCTGGATCAGCGGCAGAGCCTCCTGATCAGCGGAGGTGCACTCCAGTCACCATGCCGAGAACCCCGCGTGAACCGCAGCACACCGAACGGAGCATCACCATGACTACGACCACGACCGACGACGCGTCTGTGACCGCCGTCGGGCCCGGCTGGGCAAGCCTCGCCTCGGCCGACCCGCACACCGTCGCTTCCTTCTACAGGGCCGTGCTGGGCTGGGCCATCACGGATACCGACGGTCGACTGACCGCATCCGCCGCGGGCACGCCGGTGGCCGACATCGCCGAGACCACCGTGGCCGACGGGATCCCTGGATGGCTCATCCACTTCGACGTCGACGGCCTCGGCACCGCGCTGACCGCCGTCTCCCACGCCAACGGCGCGATCCTGCCCCCGGCCGACGGCGACTGTGCCGAAACCGCGGTCGTGATCGACCCCAATGGAACACGTGTCGCACTCCGCGCGCCTGCCACACGGCACTCCAAGCGGCCCGCACACGGCACCCTCGCATGGGGCGAACTGATCACCGACGACGTCGGCACGTCCGCAGCGTTCTACCGCGAGGCGTTCGGGTGGGGACTCACGGAGCCGAGTGGTCCCCTCGGCCGCCGCGAGTGGCAGACACACGGCAGATCATTCTCCGGGCTTCTTCCACGGCCGCCTGCCATGCCTGCCGAGACCCCCGCGTACTGGGACGTGTACTTCGCCGTCGACGACATCGAGGCCGCCGCGACGGCCGCCACCGAACACGGCGGCACCCGGCTCATGCCGCCGACGCCGATCGAGATCGGCTCGATCACTGTCTTCCTCGACCCCGCGGGCGCCGTCTTCACACTCGTCCAGCTCACCATCGAGGAGGCCGCCGCATGACCGCCGGCACCCACGACAAGCGCGACAAGACCGGCAAGGTCGGCCTCGTCACCGGCGCCGGATCCGGCCTCGGCGAAGCGGCCGCCAGGCGACTCGCCGCGGACGGCGCGCGTATCGTCGTCGCCGACCGTGACGCGCGGGCCGCCGAACGCGTCGCCGCGGAACTCCGCGCCGCCGGACACCTCGTATCCGCGTTCGCCGCGGACGTCCGCTCGTTCGACGACACCGAGCGGCTCGTCGCTTTCACCGTCGCGACCTACGGCGCCCTCGACCTCGCCTTCAACAACGCCGGCATCACGCCCGGCCTGGTCGAGGTCCACGACATCGCTCTGAACGACTGGAACGACGTCATCACCATCAACCTGACCGGCGTCTTCCACAGCATGAAGGCCGAAATCGCCCACATGCTCGAAGCCGGCGGTGGGACCATCCTCAACATGGCCTCCACCGCCGGGGTCATGGCCCACGCCGGGCGGGCCGCCTACTCGGCCTCCAAGCACGGCATCGTCGGACTCACCCGCTCTGCCGCGGTCGAATACGCGCAGCGCGGCATCCGCGTCAACGCCGTCGCACCCGGTCCGATCGACGCCCCATCGGCACGAGCACTCCCGCCGGAGGCCCGCGCCTCCATCGCCGCGAAAACCGCGATGGGCCGCGTGGGCCAGGTCGACGAGGTGGCAGGCGTGGTGAGCTTCCTGCTCTCCGACGAAGCCGCCTTCGTCACCGGCTCCGTCTACGAGGTCAACGGCGGCCAGACCCAACTCTGAACACCGCGCGGCCAGGCTGACGAGCCGTCATGAAAAGTCGCGACGGGCACAACATCGCGCACCATTTACATTCCATGGAATGTACGTGCTACGGTGAAAACATGATTCCACGGAAACAATCTTCGCCGGTGCGGGCGGATGAGGCCGATGCCGTACCGGACTTGCCTGCCCTGTTCGACGAACTCATCCGCTTCGAGATTGAACTGTGGAACGCGGTGGATGCGCGTCTGCGCGCCGACTGCGACCTGCCTCTGAGCAGGTTCGAGCCCATGCGGGTCATCTCCCGACGTGCCCCGTGCCGGGTGCAGGACATCGCCGAGGAGATGTCGATCACCGTCGGCGGGGTCAGTAAGCTCGTGGACCGTATCGAGGCGGCCGGGCACTGCCGTCGCCGACCCAACCCCGAAGACAAGCGCTCCTCGGTGATCGAGCCCACCCCGGCGGGCAAGCGGCTGCTCGCCACAGCCAGCGCGTCATTCGAGGACGAGCTGCGCATCCGGCTCGGCTCAGCCGTCTCCGCTGCTTCCCTGCAGCAGTTCAGCGCCACCCTGACCCAGCTTCGATCAGCCGGTCAGCGCGCCGATTCCACCGAATGACAGACCCGATGGCCGCCACCGTACGGGCCGTCATCACCGCGCTCGTCGATGACAGCAAGGTGACCGCAAGGTCCGGGTGATCCTCCGCGCGCTGCCGGGCGCAACCAGTCGTCACCAACTCACCACGGCACGAGCCGTGGTGCGGCGATCCCAACCGAGCGGATCCGACCGCCGAGACACTGCGCATCGCGAGGGCCCGGCCCTCACAGCCGTCGGCGACATGCCTCTTTGATCAACCACTTCCAGAAGGAGCCAAGTTATGACAAGCCGTCGTTCCGTACTCCGCAACAGCGCCGCCATAGCCTTTGGGGCCACTGCTCTCGGCGCCGTCGTCTCCGCCGGCCCCGCGGAGGCTGAGACAGCGCAGCAGTCCCAGTCGTCGGATTCAGATCAGCGCGACCGATTCGAGGCGCGGCAGTGTGCCGAGGTCGTGGGAGTGCTGAAGAGTTACGAACGGGCGCTGAATGCCGGTGATGTCGCAGGCGTGGTGCGGCTGTATACCGACGACGCCGTGTTGCTGCCGCCGGGAGCTCCGACCGCGGTGGGCATCGATGCCGTGCGGGCGACGTACACCGGCATATTTCAAGCGCTCCGCTTCGACCTTGCCTTCGAGGTCGCCGAGGTGAACGTCGTGTCGTCCGAGTGGGCGTTCTTGCGAAGCGCCTCGACCGGCGTCGTCACCACGCTCGCCGATGGTGCGCAACTCCCGAGCAGTAACCACGAGTTGTTCGTGCTGCACAAGAGTCACGGCCGTTGGAAGCTCGCTCGCTACGGCTTTTCTTCGGTCCTGCCGACGGCATAGCCGGCTGCGCTCTCCGCCGCCGTACGACGACGCCCGGCCGTCGACTTCGGCCCTCTTTCGCCACTCAACGCGGCGCTTGACCGAGCGCCGATCAAGGAAAGGCATGTTCACCATGAGCAAGGCTGGAACCAAGAGGATTCGTGTCGGCATCATCGGCGCCAGTCCGGATCGCGGATGGGCGGCGCAGGCGCACATCCCCGCGTTGAAGACGCTCGCGGACGATTTCGAGATCACGGCGCTGTCCACCAGCCGACGTGAATCCGCCCAGGCCGCTGGCAAGCTCTTCGGCGTGCCTCTCGCATTCGACAATCACCAGGACCTCGTCACCAGCGACGCCGTGGACGTCGTCGCCGTCACCGTGAAAGTGCCGCATCACCTCGAACTGGCGACCGCAGCGCTGGAGGCGGGCAAGGCCGTGTACTGCGAATGGCCTCTCGGCAACGGCCTGGAAGAGGCGGAGACGCTGGCCGCTCTGGCGAGGAAGAAGGGCGTCCTGACCGTCGCGGGTCTGCAAGCCCGTTCCGCGCCGCCGGTCGCGTACGTCCGTGATCTGATCCAGCAGGGGTACGTCGGTGAGGTGCTCTCCACCACGTTGATCGGTTCGGGGATGGGCTGGGGGCCGACGGTGGAACCCTTCAACGCCTACCTCGGCGACAAGAAGAACGGCGCGACGATGCTGTCGATCGCGGTCGGCCACGCGGCGGACGCGCTGTGCCATTGCCTCGGCGAGGTCCAGGAGCTCTCGGCCACCACGACGGTGCGGCGCAAGACCGTCACAATCGAGGGAACAGGCGAAAACAGGCCCGTGACCGCGGCCGACCAGGTGAGTGCCACCGGTCTGCTCCAGGGCGGGGCCGCATTCTCGATCCACTACCGTGGCGGGTTTTCGCGCGGCACGAACCTTCTCTGGGAGATCAACGGCACCGAGGGCGATCTGCAAGTCACCTCTGCCGGCGGCCAGATGCAGATCTTCGACCTGACCGTACGCGGCGGCAGGGGTACAGACTCCTCGCTCGAGATCCTCCCCGTGCCAGAGCAGTACCGGTGGGCGCCGCCGCAAGGCCCGGGCCCTTCCACCAACGTCGCGCAGTCGTACGCACGATTCGCCCAGGACTATCGGGAGGGAACGCATCTGAGTGCCACCTTCGAGGACGCGGTCACGCGCCACCGCATGTTGAACGCGATCGAAACGGCCGCAGCAACTGGCCAGCGCCACATACTCGGTTGATCCTGCGGCCTGCGGAACATGATCACCCTCGGCCCGTTCTCTGAACTCTCACCGATGGCCGATTGCGCCAGGGGGCTGAGTCATCGCGCGGCGTCCGTCCGGTCCTGGGCGTGGGCGCGCAGGAGGAGGGCGACCCAGCTGCGGTAGGGGCGCCAGGCGTTGGCGATCGCCGCGAGTCGTCCCGGACTGTCCGCGGTGGCCGCGTCGAGGCCGTACGCGGTGGCCATCGCTTTGTGGACGCGCGGCTCGTTGACGGGGAAGACGTCGGGGTGTCCGGCGCCGCGAATGAGGATCAGCTCGGCGGAGAACGGACCGACACCGGGGAGTTCCCTCAGGTCGGTGAGCGCGAACTCCGCGGGCTGCGCCCGCAGCCGGTCGGCATCCAATCGCCCGTCGAGGGCGGCGTCGGCGAGTGCGTGGAGGCGCTCGATCTTGATGTCGGTCAGGCCCGGGACGCGGTCGAGGGAGCGCAGCACCGGCGGGGTGGGGAAGGCGTGCAGTTGCCGGCCGGCGACGTCGACGGCCTGGCCGTGCTGTTGTGCGAGGCGGGCTTTGATGGCGGCGGCCTGGGCCTTACGGATGCGGTTGCCGATGATCGTCCAGGCGGCGGCTTCGTAGGGCGAGTAGAAGAGGACGGGGCGCAGACCCGGAAACTCGCTCTGGAGGCCGGCGACGACCGCGTCGTTGTCGGCAAGGGCGGAGAAGCCCGTGGCGTCGACGTCGAGGGAGAGGATGCGGGCGATCTGAGCCCGGGCCGCCTTACCGATCTCAGAGGCGGCGGGTCGGATGACCTCGCCGTCTATATGGACGGTGAACTCCGCGTGCACCGTGCCGGGGGTCCCGTCCGCCGTCTCCTTCTGCCGTACCGCGCTTCCGATGACACAGGTGCCGTCGTCGGAAGGGAAGGCCAGACGCAGGACTCCGTCGGCCGCGTGATCGTAGGAGGCGGGGGTGAAGCCCTCCAGGAACCGGGCGGAGGCAGCGAGGGAGAACGGGCCTGCGGGGGTGAAGGAGGCGGCCGTCACGGTCAGACTCCGTGGGCGGTCAGGACATAGCCCTCGGGGCCCACGAAGGAGAACATCGGACCGAAGGGGCTCGCGGAGACCGGGGTGAGGATCTTGACGTCGTTGGCGGTGAGCTGGTCGTGCAGGGCCTGGGCGTCGGGGGTGGAGAACCACAGGGCGACACCGAGGCCGGGGCGGCCGGCGTCCAGGTCGGTGCCGGGCAGCGGCTCGCGTACGGCCAGCGGGACGGGCTTGGTGTCGAAGACGATCGCGCCGGGGGGCGAGGCGGGAGTGCGGCGCAGGCCGAGGTTCTTCTCGCAGAAGACGGCGGCCGCCTCCACGTCACGGACCTGCAGGGCGATGAAGTCGGGGCCGTCGATGCCGATGGACATGGATCCTCCTCGAATGAATGTCAGGACTTTGACATAAGGCAGCTTAGGAGAGCCGACCACGCATGTCAAAATATGGACATGAACGACGCTTCGTCAGTCGACCCCCCGCACCCCGCCAAAGACGTGACCGAGCACGCGGGCTACCGCCTCAAGCGCGCACACGCCGCACTGCGCGGCGCCATGGACCAGGTGCTGCGCGACCATGACCTGACTGTTCCGCAGTACGCCTGCCTGGAAATCCTCGGCGCACGCCCGGGCCTGTCCAACGCCGACCTCGCCCGAGCCACCTTCGTCACGCGCCAGTCGATGAACGTCGTCCTGCGCGGGCTGCAGGACACCGGCCTGGTCGCCCGCCCCGACACCGTCGAGACCGGCCGCGCCCGCCCCACTCACCTCACCGACGAAGGCCGGCGACGGCTGCAGGCCGCGCAGACATCGGTCTACGCCGTCGAGACCCGCATGATCCGGGCCATCCCCGCGAAGCGCCTTACCGCTCTCCTCGACGACCTCGACCGTATGGCGCAGGACCTTGAGGAGTGACGTGCCGCCGCAACGCGGTGCGGGAAGCAGTCCGACTCGATGACGCGATGCTCTTGTCGCCGAGTGTGGGTGGCGGTTTCAGCTGCTTCGGTCTCCAGCGGCCGGGGCTGTCGCCGGTTCGGGACGGTGGACGCCGCGGGGTCGGTAGCCGAGAAGGTCGGAGAGGCCGATGAGGTCGGCGAGGGTCCATACGATGGCCAGCCACATCTCGGTGCCCTGCAGGCCCGGTTCGCGGCCGGGGCCGCCGCCGTCGGCCGGGGGTCCGAATCCGAAGCCCTGCCCCGGGTGCCAGCGGGGCAGGGCGGCGGCGAGTTGCCCGGCCGCCCAGTGCCGGATCTCCGCGTTGCGGTGGCTGGTCTGGCGGGCACAGAGCCACAGGGGGTGGGCGACATCAAGGATGTTGCAGGCGTTCTCGCGTCCTGGAGTGAAATGGCGAAGGTCGCGGCTGTGGTCCAGGACAGTGTCGATGACCCGTTCGGGATGCGGGACGGGCAGGCCGAACTGGGCGAAGGATCCGCGGGTGAGCCGGTAGTAGCCGTTCACCTGCTGGAGTCGTCCGGTGCTCGGTGAGGCGGCACCCCACAGACCGGTCCAGGGGTCGACGCGGGTGAGCAGCCAGCCGAAGAGTGCCTCCCGTGCGCCGGAAGCGGGCGGTTCGTCGTCCCGGCGCAGGTTCCAGTGAGCGGCGGTGGCCCAGGAGTCGATCCAACTGCCCGCGTGCCAGGCCCGGTCGTGCCAGGGCAGAGCGTCGAGGCGGTGGACGAGTCGGTCTGCCGTCATGGTGCGGGCCATGCCGATCGGATGAGTGAAGGAACTGCCCAGCAGGTCCAGCGCGTAGCCGACGGACAGCACGTGGTACTGCGCCGCTCCGTCGTCGACGAACCCGTCCGCAGCCGGCGGCGGGAGCGGGCGCGGCAGTCCGGTCGCCGGGTCGGTCTCGGGCACCAGGCCGGTGTGCGGGTCCTGGGCTGCGCGCAACCGCTCGATATGGGAGGCGGCCGTGCCCTGCTCGGGGACGTCCCCGAGCAGCAGGTCCGCGATCTCCACCGCGTCGCAGTGGGCCCGCACGGTGGGTGCCGCTCCCGGGCGGTCGACGTAGTGCCCGCCGCCCGGAGCATCCGGGGCCCAGCAGCGGGCGATGAGGCCGGCCGCGTGGTCGGTGGCCGTACGGCCGAACTCGGCGAGCTGCTCCGCGAGTTG
>NZ_JBHXME010000261.1:2830-9391 GCF_042721125.1 Streptomyces sp. NPDC058469 | reverse complement strand
CGGTCAGCCGGAGGTCCTTGGATCCGGTCAGCAGCGTGGACTGCGCAGTTGGGTTTGCCTGCAGCTGACTTGGCAGTACGCCGTAGGACTGGTTGTCCACTCCGCCGCGTCCCCATACGGCCGGCGCGGCCCTGAGCCAGCTCTTGCCGTTCAGCTTCTCGGGACGCACCGCACTCCCGCCGACGTACATCACCTTGTCGACGAACCGGATCTCCAGCCGGCCGTTCCCACCCTGGTCGGCCGTAGCGGTCATCTTCATACTCATGGCCAGCGGTTGAGTGTTCATGGAGGCCTCGGCTTCCAGACGGCCCTTCCCTGGCACGGTCCCGCTGATCCGATAGCGGAGCGACGTGATGTCCTCGGCGTTCTTCCCTGCCTTCGCCACGGCCGCCGCAGGAGTCACCTTGGATGGGTTTTCAACAGCGGAATCGCTCTTGGCACCCCCACCGCAAGCAACCGATCCCCCCGCGAGCAGTACGGCCGCGAAGGCCACGCTCGTCACTCTGCGCGGTACGGAAACAAGGACGTCCATTCCCACAACCCCCCAAGGCAGATGGCACATCCATGCCAAGGCCGCGAGCCTAGCTCGGGGCGTGTCCTGAGATCTGTTGGGGTCTTGTGAGGTACGCGCCAGACGTGCTCGCCCGACGTTCGGCGGCCGTTGGCGTGATCGGACTTTCAGCTTGGGAAGCTTGGGTCATAGACGGACGGTTGCTGAGCTGACCTGCGGCGGATCTGGAACGGGGGCCGGGTGGTTGCCGACTGGTTCCCCGCTGTTCCCCGTGGTTCTCCGTGGTTCTCCGTGGTTCTCCGTGGTTCTCCGCGAGATCTGGCACGCATCTGGCACGTCCGTCCTCTACCTCGCCAGCAGTTGGCAGGGCGCGGGAGTTCTACTCGCACGTCCCTAGGGTGCAGGCCATGGGGACCTCCGATTCCGCACCACTCATACGTGCCTGTTGGCTCTCATGGCTCGCGGTCGCGACCGCCGATCAGGCGGAGGTGGAGAAGGCCCTCGGCTTGACGGAGTACGGGAGATCACCTGGGCCGACGGGGTGGAACTCATCGACGAGGTGGCACACGACGAGGAGGAGCCCTTCTCCGCAGTCGTCGTCATCCCACCCATGCGGGGGTGGACCCTGGTCGTCGGACCGTACTTCGGCTTGCCCTATCCGCAGCAGACAGCGCACGTCTCCGAGCTATGCCGCGAGTTGAGCGTGCAGTTCGGCAAAGCCCAACTCTTCTTCCACGGTGAGCAGAACGACGGGGAGGCGTGGCTGATCGCCGAACGCGGGCGGATCGTCAGGCGTTGGATCAGTGAGTGCCCGGAGCTCGCTCTGGGCGAACCGTTCGGAGTCGAGCGACGGCTCCTCGACGTGTACGGCATCACGGGCAAACCTGAGGATCTCGGTCCCAACAGCGACCTGGCCGGCGACTGGGCGGCGACTTGGGGGGATTGCTGGGCAACGACGGTTGCAGAGGAGTCCAGCATCGACCCCACCGCAGCAACCGCCGATACGGGTTCGATCAGCAGCATGTGGGTGGCAGTCGCTCCACCTCTCGAATAGGCGCGTTGCCTGCCATCGAAAGGAAAGCTGCAGACCACCGCTTTAGGAGTTCGATCTCGGCCCTGCGTTGCCGCGGTCCAGCTCGTGCGCGGGTGCCATCGCCGGGTGCTGACTGTCGCGGCTGTTCGTGGTCGTTGATGTCAGCGTTGGATGTCAGCGGAACAGCTGCGGCACTGGGCAGACCTCCCATGGCCCGTCCGGGCTGTAGGCCCAGCGCCACCAGACGTGTCGACCGGCGCACTTCCACAGCGGCCGACAGGTCCGCTGGCCATCGGCCTCCCGTTCGGAGAGCACGAGGCCACCGGACCTCATGGGCTGGTTGCACTCAGGGCAGACCGGAACGTCGTCGCTCACACAACGCACCTCAGCGACGCGACTGCTTCGTCCCGAAGCAACTTGGGTGAGGGCTCTGCCTTGGGCTGGTGGGCTGCTCACCTGCGCTGATGGTCCGCAGGCGTCCGTGCTCGTGCGCTGTTGTTCGTCGGCGTTGTCACGCAGTTGGACACTCACCCGCGTCCATCTCGGAACCGTGAATGGTGCGTTCGATGTCGTGTCAGGCGTGCACACAGCCGAGCCGAGATCCACATCCTGTCTCCCTTGGGCGGGCTCCGCATTGTTCGGAGCTGCTATGGGTTGCGTCGCCTGGTCCCTGACCATCTGGGCGCGCGCATACTGCGACGCGGGTTACGACGCCGGCGGACGCTTCGAACTCAACCTCCTGTTCCCTTTTGCCGTGGGAGCCGAAGCACTCGTTGGGCTCGTGGCGCGGGCCATCGGCCGACGTCTGGTGCTTCGCGCGTCAACGGCGGTCCGCGTCTCACTGCCGACGCTGCTGGTGGTTGTTGCGACGGTGTGGTTGGCATGGTGGTTCTTCGCGACCCGGGGGACGCTGGACGGCTATCCCGGCGACTCTGGCCTCTGCCCCGTGAGTAACGTTCCGCCAACGTGGCCTGACTGGATCCCCGTCTGATCAGCCACACCTGATCACCGGTAGCCGGGACTTGCGGCCGCCCAATCGATCAACTACCGGACGGCGGCTGCTGCGGTTGCGGTGCTGCGTTGTTGTACCGCAGGATCGCGATGGGGGTGACCGTGGAGCGTCACGTGTTGATGCGGCTATTGGCCGGCGACGACGAGGCGTCCGCAGCCGCCCTGGCTTCCCTCCATGGCGGCGCCACCTACGTTGTATGGGATGGGACTGTTCCCGCGGAACGGCATGCTGGGGTCTACGCACGCCGCCTTCGGCGCGTGCGGCTGCAGGGCATCGAACCTCTGGGGCTGGAACGAGCGGTGCAGCTCCTCCGCGAGCATGGCCGGCCGGTGCGCGGAGGGCTGATCGGTTCTGCCGATCGGACATGGACCTTTCTGCTTTTCCTCACCGAAGACGCCAGCGCACTGGTGGCCTGCGCCGGCGTGCAGCGGGTGGTCGAGGAATCACCGCTTTAGGACTTCGATCACGAACTGGCTCGGCCGTGGAGCTGCGTGGTCGCCTCGGCCGAGCTGGACCGTGCCCGTGTGCTGGTGTGCGGGGCCGTTGATGTCACTCGTGGATGTCAGGTTGGGCTAGCGCTTCTTGCGTATCTTGCGCTTCTTCTCCCTGGCTTCCTTCTCTGGCGTCTTGGCCAACATGCCACGGAGTGGCGTTGAGAGGCGCGTCGGTGTCCCGGAACGGCGAAGGGTTCCGTCGGCGGCCTTCGAGTCCAGAGGTGTCCTCGTCCCATGCATTCAGGGCGTTGATGGCTTGCTGGCGGGGTTGCCAGCGATCACTTGTGCCTAGGACTTCCCTGACTAGCCGTACCAATGTCTGGCGAAGGTGCGTCAGTTGGGGGTCGTCCAGGACTGGGATGCATGCTCGGATGGCCGCTTCGCTGACGCGTGGGTCTGGATCGTTGACGTAGGCGAAAGCTGCTGAGAACAGGGTTGGTCTGATCTCTCGGATTCCGGTCGTTGGCGGATAGTTGTCGGGGGAGAAGCCGTGGCGCCGTCGTGCGGCTTCGGCTTCGGCGGTTACTTCGTCCGCGATCGAGTCGATCCAGTTCAGCAACTCGGCTCGTATGCCGCCGGGTATGTCTCGCTGGACCTTGGTGACGGCGGTGGTTGTTCGATGGTCCGGCAGTATCGCGGCCGGCAACCTAGAGCGCTGTGGGCACGGTCGCGCTGTAGAGCGTGTTCTGGTGGTGCAGGGTGTGGGACGGGTAGCCAAGTGCCTTGGTTCTTATGCCTTGATCCGTGTCGAGCAGTGCGACCAGCATCTCTGGAGCGTCTGTCGCGGGGCCGCGGGCATCCTCCAACGCCGTCCAGTCCGTTGCTCGTAGGACACTCTGCGGGTCGGAGAGATCGATGGCCTTCGCCGTGTCCTCGTCCGTCATCTGAGCTGCCACAACGGTGCCGCGTACTGCTCGGGGCGATGGTCAATGAGGAGCCGGCGTAGCTCTTCGCGCTGTGAGCCTCCGAGGTTCAGGGCCTCGGTGAGACGGCGGAATGTCGTGTGAGTGACTCCGCGGCTTTGGGCTTCGTCCTCGAACTTGCCGAGCCGGGACAGGGCGGTGTCGGTGTCGAGCTTCTCCGCCAACTGGTCGTTGAGCCGGGCGGCCTTGTCGCGTTCGTAGTCGATTTCCGAGTAGCCGCAGACCTCGCGGCTGTGTGCCTCGGCTTCGTCCAGCGTGGTCGTCGACAGGATGGCGCGCGCCAACTCGTTGTGGTTCAGGGCGTTGTCCAGGTCGACTTGGTGGACGGTCGGGCTGTCGTTCGTGAGAGGGATGGGGAGTCCGGCGTCCCGTACTTCGCAGATGCCTCGTACTCCTCGTGCGGTTGCGGCGAGCATGCCGGTTGCTTCGGAGGGGTGCCATTCCAGGATCGAGTTGACTGGCTCGGCGTCCTTCGCGGTGAAGGTGTGAACGAGCGGGCCGAGCAGGTTGTGCACCTTGGCGAGGGGGAGTTCGCCGTCCAGGCCGGGGCCGGCGATCAGGAGTCGGATGGGTGCGTTCACTTGGTAGCACGCGGCCAGTGTCAGGGCGTCGGCGAGTGGGCTCTTGAGTGTTGGTTCGTCGCCTCGCGCGAGGATGTCGCCGCCCACGTCCAGGAGGTCGATCGATGTCGGCTCCAAGTGGCTTACCAGCTCCTCGAGTTGGCGGACCAGGCCCTCGGCGCCGTTGTACGGGTTGATCAGTGCGAAGGTGTGTGGGAGTTCTGCCGCGAGTCGGGGGAGTGTGGATCCCGCCGGGGCGATCGGGTGGGCCTCTGCCGGTACTGACCACACGGATCGAGTGAGTGGTTCGAGGCCCGTGAAGTCGGAGGGGCTTCGGGGGCCCGGGACGGGGTCGACCAGCAGGCGGTCCCAGGCGTACGTGAGGATCACCGCGCGGTCCTCGTCGCCGTACAGCGCTGCGTCAAGCATCGCGGCGGCGATCGCGTCGCCCCCTCCTCCTGCTGCGACGATCAACCGCGTCATGCGCCCCAGACTACGAGGTGTGTCACTGGCCACTCACTCTATAGTGGCTAGAGGCCATAGCCACTTGGGGCGAGGAGGGTGCACATGCCGCAGATCGAAGAGGCGCAGCCGAAGTATCTCCAGATCGCTCACTACATCCGTGATCAGATCCTGCGGGGCGATCTGAGGCCGGGGGACGAGGTTCCCTCGGAACGGCAACTGGCGGTGAACTGGAAGGTGTCCAGGCCGACCGCCGCGCGGTCGTTGGAGGCGTTGAGTCACCAGGGGCTTGTCGAGAAGCGGCAAGGGTCGGGCACGTATGTGCGCAGCCTTGAAGTCAACCGGCGGGCACGGGAGTTGTACGGTCGGGCGCGGCAGACCGGGAAGATCTACACCCCTGGTGAGTACGCGGTGATCACCTCGGCCGGTTGGCGGGAAGCTCCGGATCATGTCGCTGAGGCGCTCGGTCTGGTGAGGGAACGCCGAGCCGTGCACCGGCGGCGCGTGACCAACAACCAGGACGGGCCCCTCAGTCTGTCCATTTCGTGGTTCGCGCCGGACGTGGGCGAGCGGGCGCCGAAGTTGCTGGAGCCGGAACGGATCCAGGAGGGCACCTTGATGTACGTCGAGAACACGACCGGCCGGCAAGGAAGTTACGCCGAAGATCGCATGTGTGCTCGGGAAGCGACCGACGAGGAGGCTGCTGATCTCCAACTGGAGCTCGGATCGGCTGTCTTGGTCGTGCATCACGTCGTATTCGATCTCCAGGACCGGCCGTTGGAGTTCGCCGAAGCCACCTATCCGCCGCACCGGTGGGCTTTCGAGCAGGGGTACCCGCTCACCTGATGGGTCGACGTTTCGCCGGATCGGTTGCATAGCGTGAGTGGCTAATGCCACTATCCAGCAAGTGGCTAAGGCCACTTGGGGAGGTGTGTCGCGCCGCGACGGTGTGCCTCTACTGCGACGGCAACGGCAACGGCGAGGAGTGAGCACGGATGATCTGCACGATCGACCGCCATCCTTCTGAGGATTCACCACGACTCGGAGCGATGACCCTGCATCCTCTACCTGAGTCTGTGGGGATCGCGCGACGCTGGTTCCGGAAGTTCATCGCTCCGTACGACCCTGCCTGTTCGGTCGACGACTGCGTACTGATGATCTCGGAGTTGGTCACCAACGCCATCGTCTACGGGTGGTCGGAGGACCCATGGGTCGTGCGAGTGGAATGGTTCCGTGAGGGGAGCTCGCTCCGGGTCGATGTGCACAACCCGGGGTTCCCGGCGAGTGTGCTGCTGCGGTGCCCCGATGCCGATGACGCGCACGGGCGCGGGCTGCTCCTCGTCGACTCCATCGCCGAGTCCTGGCATTCCGGGCCCAGTTGTTTCGGCGGGACGGTTGTTTCCTTTGCGGTGGCCGGTGCTTGGGGAGCGGACTGATCTCGGTTCGTCGCCGATCATCAGGTACGGCAGTCAGGGCCCACCTCGTCGAACATGGCCCAGAAAGTGCACCACAAACACCCACACACCCTCGCCCCCCCCATTACCACCCTGCACACCAAAAACCCCA
>NZ_JBHXME010000261.1:0-2820 GCF_042721125.1 Streptomyces sp. NPDC058469 | reverse complement strand
ACGGCAGACTGGCCCCTGGCCGTCGACCTGGGCCCTGACTGTGCAGCTGAAGCAGCCTCAGTCCGTCGCCCCCGGCTTGACCACCGTGCTCACGAAGTCCCCGATCGCCCCCAGCGTCGCCCCCAGCTGCTCGATCTGCGGGAAGTGGGCCGCGTCGGAGATTGGGGCGAAGTGGCCGTTGGGGAAGGCGTCGGCGTAGCCGCGGCCGTACTTGAGGGGGGCTATGCCGTCCTCCTCGCCCCAGATGACCAGGACCGGGACGGTGACGCGGTGCAGGCGGCCGCGGAGCTTCGGGTCGTAGGTGAAGTGGTCGCCGCCGTAGATCGCGAGGGTCTTCTGGTTGGCGCCGGCCGCGGCTCGCTGCTCGTCACTGAACGAGGCGAAGTCGGGGCGGAACTTGGCGTTGGCGAAGGAGAGTTGGCTGACGTCGGACGGGGCCATGGTGCGCGGGTCGACGACGCGGTTCTCGACCATGTGGGCGTGGATGCCGACCGCGTTCAGCAGGGTGAGGGCGCCGATCCGGCCCTGGTTGTCGCGGAGGGCCATCTCTGCCGCGATCCAGCCGCCGACGGAGTTGCCGATCACCATGACGCCCTTGAGGTCCAGCGTGTCGAGCAGGTCCAGGTAGGCGATGGCCAGGTCGGCGACCGTGTCGAAACGTTCCGGGCGGGGCGTGCCGTCGAAACCGGGGTGGGTCGGTGTCACGACGTACACGTGCTCGGACAGGGCGTTCGAGATGCCGGCGACCGTGCGCGGGCCGGCGCCGCCGTGGAGGATCAGTACGCCGGTGCCCTCGGTGTTCTCGCCGAACTCCTGGATGGTGACGGAGAGTCCGCCGGGGAGGGCGACGGTGCGAGTGGAGGCGGGGGCGGGGGTGGAGGCAGGGGTGGTCATGGTGAGAAGTCCTTGTCGCTTGTTCTCGCTTGCTGAGAGCTGGCTCTCATTAAGGTAGGGGGTTGGCTCTCTTTATGCAAGTCCACTCTCATGATGAGGGTTGCGTATTGATTGGGGTGGGTGCGCGAACGCTCTCGGCCCCCGCCGACAAGTACAGGTTGAGACCGTCGTCCGGCGGTCGGAAACGGAGACTCGGTGAAACCGGATGAACCGGGCGACCGGCGACGCGGCGGGCACCGTCACCGCGCCGGCGACCACCACGGCGCCGACAGTGACCTTCGCGGCGCCGCCAGCGATCATCACGGCGCCGGCGACGAACACGGCGTGAGCGGACCTCACGGCGCCAGTGACGAACACGGCGACAGCGAAGCCCAGTTGACGCGCTCGGCGCGTGGTGACACGGGGGCGTTCACTCACCTCGTGCGGGCCCACTCGTCCGCCCTGCACGGCTACTTCGCCCGGCGTATGCCCGCCGCGGCGGAGGATCTGCTCTCCGAGACCTGGTTGCAGGCGTTCGCCGCCCGGCGCACCTTCGACCCGGCGCGGGGTTCGGCCCGGGGCTGGCTGTTCGGGGTGGCCCACAACGTGCTCGCCCAGCAACTGCGGCGGGCGGGGCGGAAAGAGCCCGCGCCGGGACCGGATGTCACCGATCCCTGGCAGGTGGTGGACCAGCGGCTGGACGCCGCCGCGATGGCCCCCGCACTGCGCCGGGCCCTCGCCGAACTGCCCACCGAGGAGCGGGAGTTGCTGCTCCTGATCAGCTGGGAGCAGCTCACTCCGACCGAGGCCGCCGCCGTCGTGGGAATCCCGGCGGGCACCGCGCGCTCGCGGCTGCACCGGGCCCGGGGCCGACTGCGCGACCGGCTCGCGCTGCCCCGCCCGACGGGACCGGCGGGACGAAACCTGACCGCGACAGGAGACCTCGCATGACCACGTACGACGACACTGAGGAGAACGGTATGAACGAGCGAGGCGCACTGCTGGACTTCCCCGGTGCCGATGAACTGGCGACGGCGGGTCACGTCGAGCCGCTGTCGGAACGGACGTTGGCCAGGGTGCTGGCCGAGGTCGAGGCGGCCGTAGCGACGGAAGGGGCGGCCGGAGCGAAGGCCGGCGTTGTCGCCGTGACGCCGATCCGGCGGCTGACCGGGCGCCGCCGGGCCCTGATCGGGCTGCTGGCCATGGCCGCGGTCGCGACCGGCGTGGTGACGTACGCGAACAACGGCACGAGCTCGGCGGGCACGCACAGCGAGGCGCGCACGGGCACCGCGGCCGTCTTCCTGGACGACATCTCCACGGTGGCCGCCAGCCAGTCGGCTTCCTCGGGGAAGTACTGGAAGATGCGGACGACGGTCGGGGACGAGTACATCTCGCAGTCCATGGACGAGTACGTCGTCAGCAGCGGCAAGGCCGCCAAGAAGGGGCGGCACCCCGACTGGCAGTTCGGGCCGAAGGACCTCGACTGGAACGGCCTGGACCAACTCACCACCGACCCGGCGCAGTTGCTCGCGCTGCTGCAGACTGCGCCGCGGCCCAAGAGCATCTCGCCCTTCGACCAGGCGGCCAGCCTGCTCACCGAGTCCCCGGCGGGCCCGAAACTGCGGGCCGGGGTCTTCAAGGCGATGGCCGGGCTGAAGGGCGTCAAGCTGGTCGGCCAGGTCAAGGACAGCACCGGACGCGGTGGTACGGCCGTGGAGTTCGCGGAGGCCAAGAGCGTCGGTCAGGTGATCGTCGACCCGAAGACCAGCGCGATCCTGGAGTACACCTTCACGTGGACGGCTGGGCCCAGCAAGGGCAAGGTCACCCACCACACGGTCCTGTCGGCGGGCTTCACCGACAAGATCGGCTGACACGGAAGTAGGCGAGATCGGCCGACACGGGCGGGATGTCAGCTGGCGCACTCCTCTACAGTAGGCCGCAGATGGC
>NZ_JBHXME010000260.1:0-9501 GCF_042721125.1 Streptomyces sp. NPDC058469 | reverse complement strand
CCCTTGGGGCCACCCACCGATGGGCCCCTCGAACGACTTTGCCCGCTCTTTACAACCCGCCCTCCCGCTGCCTCGTCTCTCCGTTCGATCAGTGACCCGCCCCACCGCCGAACGGTCCGAGGGACCCGGTGGGGCGGCCGACGAGAGAGAGCGATTCATGCGCCGAACTGTCCTCAGCGCCCTGGCACTCGCCTGCGGTGCCGTGCTGGCGAGCACCGTGCCCGCGTTCGCGGCCGGGGCCTCCGCGTCCCCGACCCGCGCCCCGTCCGCCTCGCCGTCCGCGGCGCCGAGCGCCACCAGGGCGCCGACCCCGGCCCCCACCGCCGAACCCACCCGGACCGCGAGCGCCGCACCCTCCGCCGAAGGGACCGTCGCCCCGAGCCAGGTCGCCGAGGTCCCCAGCGGCGCCCCGGACACCGGTGTCACCTCGGTGTCGAAGTCGTCCGACGACCTGACGACCGGGCTGGTCGGCGGGGGAGCCGCCGCGCTGGTCGTCGGCGGCGGCGCCTTCGTCGTCGTACGGCGTCGGAGGACGACAGGCGTATGACCTCGCTCTCCAGGCGCGCCTTCGTCACCGCGGCGACGGCATCGCTGCTCGTCGGCTGCGGTGGCGGGCACGGGACGACCTCGGCCGCGAACGCCCCTCAGGGACAAGGGAGTTCGACGCCTTCCGGACGGCCCTCCGCGCAACCCCCGGCCAAGGCGGCGCACGCCCTCACCCGTTCCGTCCCGGTCACCCTGCGCGTCCCGGCGATCGGGGTCGACACCCCGGTCATGCAGCTGGGGCTGGCCTCGGACGGCACCGTGCAGGTGCCGCCGATCACGGCGCACGACCGGGCGGGCTGGTACCGGCACTCGCCGACGCCCGGCCAGACCGGGCCGTCGGTGATCCTCGGTCATGTGACGGTCGGCGCGTACGGGGACGGCGTCTTCCGCCACCTGGCGAAGCTGCGCAAGGGCGACCGGATCGAGGCGGGCCTGGAGAACGGCACGACGGCCACGTTCACCGTCACCACCGTACGGACGGTCGCCAAGGCCGACTTCCCGTCGGACGAGGTGTACGGGAACGTGGACCGCCCCGAACTGCGTCTCATCACCTGCGGCGGGACCCGCACCGGTTCGGGCTATCTCGACAACGTGATTGTCTTCGCCACGCTGACCGAGTGAAATCCCGTACCCCCGTATCCCCCACAGCCCGTACCGAGTACGACGTACCACGTCACGACCATGGAGAGCGTTGAAACGGTCCCGCGAGAGGGCAGCGTCCGAACTGTTCGCCGCCGTCTACCCGCGCCTCGCCGGCTGGTGCCGCCGTCTCGTCGACGACGACGAGACGGCGCACGAGATCGCCTCCGAGGCGTTCACCCGGCTCTGGGCCCGCTGGACGAACGTGGCGGAACCCCGCGGCTTCCTCTACGTCACCGCGGCCAACCTCGTCCGTGACCACTGGCGCAAACTGGAGCGCGAACGCCGGGCCGTGCGCCGCGCCACCACGGAGGAGGCGATCCGCCCACCGACCGAACAGGAAGACCCCTCGGTACGGCTGCTCGTGCAGTCCCTGCCCGAACGGCTGCGCGTCCCGATCCTGCTGCACTACTACGCTGACATGCCGATCCGGGAGGTGTCCGTGCTCACCGGACGCAAGGAAGGAACCATCAAGGCCGACCTCCACGCGGCCCGCGAACTGCTCCGCGCCCACCTGAGGAGAAGCCTTGACCACACACTTTGACGAGGGAGACGAGGGCCCGGACATCGACCTCGACGACCCCCTCACGGTCATCCTGCGCCCCTCCTCCTCCGAATACCTCGGTCCGCCCCCCGGCCGCTACGAGTCGATCCGCCGCGGCGCGAACCGCCGCCGCCTGCTCCGCGCGACGATCGGCGCCGGAGCGACCTGCGCGGTGATCGTCCTCGCCGCGCTCCCGTTCCGCCTGGCCCACCACGACTCACCCACGACCCCCACGGTCCCGCTCGCCCCACCCCCCGCGAGCAGCAGTCCTACGGCCCCGCCCTCCTCGTCCGCGACGAGGGCACCCAGCCCCACCGCGAGCCCGAGTTCCCCCGCCGGCTCCCGGAACCCGAGCCGCACACCGGTCCCCACCATGGAACCGTCCACGGCCCCGACGGCTTCGGCATCGGCATCCGCCTCGGCACCTGGATCGGCGCCCGCCTCGTCCTCGGCGACCGCACGCTCCGTCGAGCCGTCGGCCGTCCAGACGTACGCGCGGTAACTCCTGCGCCCGCAGGGGCAATTGCAGCCAATCCTTCCGCACCGCCCTGGCAACCGTTAGCGTGCTCGGCCTGGGGCTGCTGTCCCCGATCGCCGTACACGCACTGAAGTCGGCTCCCGCATCAGGGAGTTCAGAGCACTCATCCCTGGTGGTGTCCACCGCCACCGGCAAGGTCGCGGGCCAGGCCCAGACCGGATACGACGCATGGCTCGGCATCCCCTACGCCGCCACCCCCACCGCCGCCAACCGCTGGACGGCACCTCGACCGGCCGCCGCCTGGAGCGGTGTTCGCGACGCCTCCCGCTTCAGCGACCGCTGTTCACAGCCCTCCGGCTGGGACCCCGGTTACGAGAAGGCGATCACCACCGAGGACTGTCTCGACCTCAACGTCTATGCCCCGCAGGGGAGTAGAGCCAACACCCCGGTCGTCGTGTGGATCCACGGCGGCGGCTTCCTCGGTGGCGCAGGCCAGGACACCAACCCGCGCAAGTTCGTCCAGCAGACGGGCGCGATCGTCGTCACCGTCAACTACCGCCTGGGCCCGCTCGGTTATCTGAACCTGCCGCAACTGCGCGCCGAGAACGCCAACGGCGTAGGAAACTACGGCCTGTTGGACCAACAGTCGGCGCTGCGCTGGGTGCGGTCCAACATCGGGCACTTCGGCGGCGACGCCAGGAACGTCACCATCGCCGGCCAGTCCGCGGGCGGCAGTTCGGTCTGCGACCAGCTCGCCTCGCCCACCGCCACGGGCCTGTTCGCCCGTGCGGTCATCATGAGCGGCAGCTGCGGCCTCCAGACGGCGGCGGCCGGTGAGACCCAGAGCCAGGCCTTCGTCAAGGAGATCGGCTGCGCCACCGTCTCCGACGTCCTCGCCTGCCTGCGCGCCGAACCCGCCTCCGCGATCGTCACCGCCCAACTGAAGGCCCCCGTCCGCCCGTCCCTCGGCGGCACCGCCTTCCCGGTCGACCCGGCGACGGCCGTACAGACCGGACACTTCACCAAGGTCCCGGTCATGCTCGGCCAGACCAACAGCGAACGCGGCCTGTTCACGTTCCAGACGTACGACTACCTCGGCACGCCGATGACCGCCGACCAGTACACCCAGGCCGTGAAGTCGGCTCACCGCCTACCCCACCCCGGGCCAGGCCTGGACCGCCGTCCAGAACGGCTCGACCTCCTACGACCGCCGGCAGTTGATGGCGCGGCTGTCGAAGTGGGTGCCGACGTACGCCTACGAGTTCGCCGAGAGCGACACCCCGCACTTCACCTCGATCTACCGGCTCCAGCAGAAGAGCGCCACGGCCAGCGACTTCCCGTTCGGCGGGGCCATCCACGTCGACGACCTCGGCTACCTCTGGGACTACCTTGGCCAGACCCTGCCGTACGACGACGACCAACTGGAGCTGTCCCGGCAGATGATCACCTTCTGGGACCGCTTCACCACGACCGGCGACCCGAACGGCTCGGGCACGCCGAACTGGCCGAAGTGCAGCACCAGGACAGGGGAGTTGATGTCCCTGAAGGCCTGCGACACCGCCCCGTCGAGCAACCGGCCGCCGGCGGCCTGCTCCAAGTCCACCCGTGACTTCGTGCAGGAGCACGACCTGGACTTCTGGCAGAGCCCAGGGGCGTCGTGAGGCAACCAACTCATCGTGGGGCGAGGCGGGTTCGCCACCTCCTCGCCCTCCTCGCGGCACTTCTCCTGACCGTGGGCGGCAGCACGGCCGCCGCCCACGGCTCCACCACCCGGCCTCTCTCGCCCCAGGTGACCCACACCCGCACCGCCCCCACCGGCTACCAGGTCACCTTCCGCTACCGGGACCCGAAGGCCACCCGCGTCCAGATCAAGGGCGAGTGGTACTTCGCGAACCCCTACGAACTGCCCGCCCTCTCCAGCCCCGAGGGCAGCACCATCGAGACCCCGGGGACAACACCCGCCCAGTGGCGGCCCGGTGACATCCCGATCGCGTATCCCAACTCCCCGGCCGCCAACTGGCCGGTGGTGGACATGAAAAGGGGCGCCGGGGGAGTGTGGACGTACACGACACCCTCCCGTCCGGCGTCTTCACCTACTCCTTCTACGTCGACTGCGCCGACCCGGCCCAGACCGGCTGCACGGCACGCTCCGACCCGGCCAACCCGCCCTGGAACGAGCACAACGGCAAGGCGATCGGCACGGTGGAGGCCACCAGCCAGGTGTCGCGAAACCGCCGCTGTTCCGGCCCGTCGTGGACGGTTGGGTGATCCCTTCGGGCTACGGCACGACGTACGCGTCCGGCGCCCAGAACAGCGTCTTCTTCCTGGCCGGCAACAATCTCGACGAGAGCGGCGCCGTACCGGAGACCGCCTTCGACTACTGGCGCGAGGCCGGCTATCCCGGCAGGCCGGGCGCGCCCCCCGTCCACGTCACGCTGGCGGACTGTGCGAGCGCGGCCCGGCAGAAGTTCGGGTCGATGGCCGACGAGTTCCTGAGGCTGTACCCCGCGACGACCGACGACGAGGCGGCCCTCGCCAGCAACGACGCGATCCGCGACAACTCCCGTGTGTCCACGTACCTGTGGGGCACGAGGTGGACGCGGTCCGTACGTGAACCGGTCTACACGTACTTCTGGACCCACCGCCCGCCCGGCCCCGACCACGACATCCGGGGCGCCTACCACGGCTCCGAGATCGCCTACGTCTTCGACAACCCGACCCCGTACTGGACCGACGAGGACCGCGCGATCGGCGACACCATGTCGTCCTACTGGGCGAACTACACCACCACCGGCAACCCCAACGGCCCCGGCCTCCCGACCTGGCCCGCCTACGACCCGAAGTCCCCCACGGTCATGGAGGCCGGCGACCACTTCGGCCCGATCCCGGTCGCGAGCAAGGCGAAGACCGGCTTCTGGAGGAGGTTCTTCCTGACGCAGGACGCGTGGTGACGGGGCGAGGACGGTTTTGAACGTGTTCAATTCCAGGCGTAGGCTACCGCCATGAACGACAGAGCCGCCCTCCTGAAGGGCATCCGCGCCTGGCTGGTCCTGTTCGTCGTCCTTCTGGTGCTCAGCGGCGCCACCGCCTTCCCGCTGGTCCACGAACTCCGCTGGACCGAGGACGTGTTGAGATCCCTGTCCGTACCGCACTACCTGCCCACCCTGATGGACTGGATCGTGCGGGTGCGACAGGGACTCGACACCGCCGACACCGACTACCCCTTCCTCCTCTACGGCACGGACTGGCTGGCCTTCGCACACCTCGTCATCGCGGTCGCCTTCTACGGCCCGTATCGCGACCCGGTCCGCAACGTCTGGGTCGTCGAGTTCGGGATGATCGCCTGCGCCGGGATCGTCCCGCTCGCCCTGATCTGCGGGCCGATCCGCGGAATTCCCTTCTGGTGGACGGTGATCGACATGTCGTTCGGGGTCATCGGGATCGTCCCGCTGTACGTCGTACGGAAGAAGATCAAGCGACTGGAAGCAGCGACTCTCGCGTCAACTCCCGCTCCGGCGCTGGCTACTTGAGTGCCGCCAGTGCGATCCGCTCCGCGACCGCGTTCATCGACTCGCCCTTCGCGTCCGTCGAGTTGACCGAGTAGACGAGGGTGCGGGACAGGTCGCGGGTGGCGAGGACGACCGCGCTGTAGCCGTACCGGGCACCCGACTTGAGCCAGTACACCTTGCCGCCGTACTCGAATCGCTGGAACCCCGCGCTGTAGCTGGCGCCCTCGATGCCCGCCGGAACAGTGAACATCTCCCTCAACTGCGGCCCCGGCACGATCCGGCCCCGGAACAGCGAGGTGATCAGCCGCTCCAGGTCGGCGGTCGTCGAGATCATGTCGCCGGCCGCCCAGCGGTCCGCCTGGTTCCAGTCGGTGACGTCCACGAACCTCGTTGTGCCGTCGGCCTGTTGGACGGTCTGGTAGCCGTGGTTGTGCGGGCCGAGGATGCGCGGGTCGGTGCCGGGGAAGTACGTGTCCCGCATGCCCGCCGGGCGCAGGACGAGCCGGGTGGCCTCCGAGGCGTACGAGTGTCCCGTCACCTTCTCGATCAGCAGGCCGAGGATCGTGTAGTTGATGTTGAGGTAGTCCTGCTGCTCGCCGGGGCGGAACTCGGGTCCCTTCGCCACCGCCGACGCCACGACCTGCCGGGGCGTGAGCGTGTCGAAGCGGTGCGCGTACTGGTCCTCGAAGGCGTCCCCGAAACCGTCACCGGCCTGGATGCCACTGGTGTGGTTCAGCAACTGCCGTACGGAGACGGGCTCGAAGGCCTTGGCGAGCAGCCCCGGCAGATAGCGCTGGATCGGTGTGTCCAGGTCGACCTTCCCCTGCGCCACGAGCCGCAGCACGGTCGCCGCGGTCACGACCTTCGTCGTCGAACCGGCCCGGAAGCGCGCGTCGGGATCGGCGGCGGCACCACTCTCCAGATCGTGCACACCCGCGCTGCCGCGCCAGGTCCCGTCCGTGCCTCCCACCCGTACGAGAGCCGCCGTCGCGTCGGAGTCCGGGAGCCCGACGAGCGCGGCGCGCAGCGCTTCGGCGTCCGGTCCGGCCGTCTGCCGCGCGGTGGCCGCCGGGGACGCGGCGAACGCGGGCACGGCCAACGGCCCTGCCGCGAGGGCGAGTACGAGGGAGGCGGTGAGGACGGTGGTGCGGGGGCGGACGCGCATCGGCTGCTCCTGGGATCTGCGGCGGGACGGGTGTCGGTGATCAGCCTTGTCCGGTACGGCCGTCCGCGGATCGTCGGCGAGGAGGGGCCCGACCCTGGTGTGTCCCGGATCAACTGCCGTACTGCACAAGGGCTTTGCCGGGGATGCCCCCTACGGGATCCAATCCGGCGATGTACCTGGCGCCGCACCCGGCGTCGCACGTGGCGCCGCAAAAACTGTTATCGCGGAAGCCTTCACCCCGTCTCCCACTGCGTCCGCACTTTCCCCACGCACAGGAGCCCCTCCACATGGCCACCAGCGCACGCGAGCCCGCCAACAAGCACCGCCTCACCCGCCGAGGCCTCTTCACCATCGGTGGCGGAGTCGCGGCGGCGGGAGTGGTCGGCGGCGGGATCGCCGCGTTCTCCGGCGGTGGGGCCGACGCCGCGCAGACCGGCACGGTCATCGGCACCGCGACCGCCCGGCCGCAGGCCCTCGCGCACCCAGGCATGCTGCACAACGCCGGCGACCTGCACCGCGCCAAGGTCCGGGTCGCCGCCCGCAAGGACCCCTGGCTGAAGGGCTGGACGCGCCTCGCCGACAACCGGCATTCCGCCAGCACGTGGCAGCCCCGCCCGCAGGCAGTCGTCGTACGCGGCGGCACCGGCCAGAACTACGTCACCCTGTACAACGACATCCACGCCGCCTACCAGAACGCCCTGCGCTGGAAGATCGGCGGCACCAAGGCCAACGGCGACACGGCCGTCGCCATCCTCAACGCCTGGTCGGCCACCCTCACTTCGGTCAACGGCAACGCCGACCGCTTCCTGGCCTCCGGCATCTACGGCTACCAGTTCGCGAACGCCGCCGAACTCGTCCGCGACCACCCGCACTTCGAGTTCGCCCGCTTCAAGAAGATGATGCTCACGGTCTTCAAGACGATGAACATCGACTTCCTGACCAACCACAACACCGCCAACATCACCAACTACTGGGCGAACTGGGACCTGTGCAACGTCGCCTCCCTCATGGCGATCGGCATCCTGTGCGACGACCGCGCCACCTTCCAGCGCGCCATCACCTATATGAAGTCCGGCGCGGGCAACGGCTCGATCAAGCACGCCATCCCCTTCGTCTACGCCGGCCAGGACCTCGCCCAGTGGCAGGAGAGCGGCCGCGACCAGGGCCACACCATGATGGGCATGGGCCTCATGGGCGCGATCTGCGAGATGGCCTGGAACCAGGACGTCGACCTCTACGGCTACCTCGACAACCGGTTCATGAAGGCCGCTGAGTACGTCGCCAAGTACAACCTCGGCGCGGCCGTGCCCTTCACGACGTACGCCTGGCGCAGCGGTCAGGGCAACGGGCGGTACACGGAGCAGCCTGTGATCTCCGACATAGCCCGGGGTGCCGTGCGCCCGGTTTGGGAGGTTCTGTACAACCACTACGCCCGACGGCGACGCCTCTCCACCCCGTTCATCACCCTCATGGCTGAGAAGGTGCGTGCGGAGGGCGGTGGCGGCGACTACGGCCCGAACAGCGGCGGTTTCGACCAACTGGGCTTCGGGACGCTGCTGTACAGCAAGTGACACCGACGTGCACCGAATGGCACCGACGTACAACAAGTGACATCAGGTGACACCGGGGAGGGTGAGGGGCGACGTGGACGGGCGACAGTGGCGCTCCACCATCGCGGCGGCGCAGGCCGGTGACCGGCGGGCGCTGGACGAACTGGTCGCGGGCTGGCTGCCGTTGGTCTACAACGTGGTCGGCCGCGCCCTCAACGGCCATGCCGACGTGGATGATGTGGTCCAGGAGACGATGCTGCGCGCCGTCGACCACCTCGGCTCGCTCCGCGACCCCGACAGCTTCCGTTCCTGGCTGGTGGCGATCGCCATGCGCCAGATACGGGACCGGGCGCGCCGGAAATCACCGGACCGGCTGCCCGACGGCCTGCCGGGAGACGCCGCCGACTTCGCCGAACTGACTGTCCTACGGCTCCAGTTGGAGGGCCAGCGGCGCGAGGTCGCGGAGGCGGTGCGCTGGCTCGACGACGAGGACCGCCAACTCCTCTCCCTGTGGTGGCTGGAGGTCGCGGGCGAACTCACCCGCCGCGAACTGGCATCGGCGCTCGGCATCAGCCGCCAGCACGCGGCCGTCCGCGTCCAGCGGATGAAGGAACGCCTGGAGACCGCCCGAGGCGTCGTCCGCGCCCTCGACGGCGCCTGCCCCGACCTCCGCGCCACCACCAGCCGCTGGGACGGCCGCCGCGACTCGGTCTGGCGCAAACGCCTGGCCCGGCACCTGCGCGGCTGCGCCTACTGCGGCGACCCCCGCGAGTCCGTCGTTCCGGCGGAACGCCTCCTCGTCGGAATCGCCCTCGTCCCACTGCCGATCGGCTTCGCGTTGTCGCTGGCGTTCGGCGCGAAGACGGCGGCAGCTGCGGCGGGGTTGGCGGGGGCGGCCTTCGCGGGGGGGGCGGGTGGCACGGCCGGGGTGGCGGGGGTGACTGGTGCGGCGGGCTCCGTCGGGGGCGCAGGTGCCGCGGGGTTCGCAGGATCGGCAGGAGCTTCTGGCGTTGCGGGCGCCGGGGGCGTCGCCGGTTCCGCAGGCGCAGTTGGCTCGGCGGGGGCCGCAG
>NZ_JBHXME010000259.1:0-9896 GCF_042721125.1 Streptomyces sp. NPDC058469 | reverse complement strand
GCCGTACCTATGCGCCACGCTGAAGGAGCCCGCGGTGAGTGCTGACCCGACGCAGGTGCTCGCCTTCGAGACCGACTGCCACATGGGTCGTACGGCGGTCAGACCTCCACGACGACCGGGAGGATCATCGGCCTGCGCCGATAGTTGTCGGAGACCCACTTGCCGAGTGTCCGGCGGATCAGTTGCTGCAGCTGGTGGGGTTCCACCACGCCGTCCTGGGCCGAGCGCTCCAGGACCTCCGTGATCCTCGGGACCACGTCCACGAAGACGGAGTCGTCGATGCCGGAGCCCCGGGCCTGGATGTGTGGACCACCCGTGATCTTGCCGGTGGACGAGTCCACGACGACGAACACCGAGATGATGCCCTCGTCGCCCAGGATCCTGCGGTCCTTCAGCGCGGGTTCGCCGACATCGCCGACCGAGAGGCCGTCGACGTAGACATAACCCGCCTGGACCTTGCCGGAGATCTTGGCCTTGCCCTCGATGAGGTCGACGACCACGCCGTCCTCGGCGATGACGATCCGGTCGTGCGGAACGCCGGTCATGGCGCCCAGTTCGGCGTTGGCCCGTAGGTGGCGCCATTCGCCGTGGACCGGCATCAGGTTCTTCGGCTTGCAGATG
This sequence comes from Streptomyces sp. NPDC058469, assembly GCF_042721125.1. Lineage (NCBI taxonomy): Bacteria > Bacillati > Actinomycetota > Actinomycetes > Kitasatosporales > Streptomycetaceae > Streptomyces > Streptomyces sp. NPDC058469. The sequence goes on along the minus strand of NZ_JBHXME010000259.1, from coordinate 9,275 downwards.
TTGTAGAAGTACAGCAGCTCGCCGGCCGAGGCGTGTCCGGAGACATGGACCTTGGCGTTGCCCTTGTGGATGACGTTCGCGCCCCAGCGGGTGAGGCCGTTGATCACGCGGTAGACCGCGTTCTCGTTGCCCGGGATGAGCGACGAGGCCAGGATCACCGTGTCGCCCGCGACGATGCGGATTTGGTGGTCCCGGTTGGCCATGCGGGACAGGGCGGCCATCGGTTCGCCCTGCGAGCCCGTGCAGACCAGGACGACCTGGCTGTCCGGGAGGTCGTCGAGCGTCTTGACGTCCACCACCAGGCCCGGCGGAACCTTGAGATAACCGAGGTCACGGGCGATACCCATGTTGCGGACCATCGAGCGGCCGACGAAGGCGACCCGGCGGCCGTGCTCGTGCGCCGTGTCCAGGACCTGCTGGATGCGGTGGACGTGGCTGGCGAAGCTCGCCACGATGATCCGCTTGCGGGCGTTGCTGAAGACCTGTCGCAGGACGTTCGAGATGTCGCGCTCGGGCGGGACGAATCCCGGGACCTCGGCGTTCGTCGAGTCGGCGAGGAGCAGGTCGATGCCCTCCTCGCTGAGCCGGGCGAACGCGTGTAGGTCCGTGAGACGGCCGTCCAGCGGGAGCTGGTCCATCTTGAAGTCGCCCGTGTGGACGACCATGCCCGCGGGGGTGCGGATGGCGACCGCGAGCGCGTCCGGGATCGAGTGGTTGACGGCGATGAACTCGCAGTCGAAGGGGCCGATGCGTTCGCGGTGCCCCTCGGCGACCTCGAGCGTGTACGGCCGGATGCGGTGCTCCTGAAGCTTCGCCTCGATGAGGGCGAGGGTCAGCTTGGAGCCGATCAGCGGGATGTCCGCCTTCTCACGAAGGAGATACGGGACTGCGCCGATGTGGTCCTCGTGGCCATGCGTGAGGACGATGCCGTCGATGTCGTCGAGGCGGTCCCTGATGGACGTGAAGTCCGGCAGGATCAGGTCGATGCCGGGCTGCTCCTCCTCGGGGAAGAGCACGCCGCAGTCGACGATGAGCAGGCGGCCGCCGTATTCGAAGACCGTCATGTTCCGGCCGATTTCCCCGAGGCCGCCGAGTGGCGTGACCCTCAGGCCGCCTTCGGGGAGCTTGGGCGGCGGGGCGAGTTCAGGATGCGGATGACTCAAAAGACTCTCCTACCCATGCGCGCCACGTACCTGTGGGCACGTGGCGCGCATGACGTTCGTGCAAATGCAGTTATTGGGTGTGGGATGCAGGCGCCGAAGCCCTGCGTATTCAGTTGTGAAGTCCGTTGTCAGAGCTGTACCCCGCCGGCGGCAAGATCGATCTTGAGCTGAGCGATCTCCTCGGGCGAGCACTCGACCATGGGCGAGCGCAGCGGTCCGGCGGGCAGTCCCTGGAGGGTGAGCGCGGCCTTGGTGGTCATGACGCCCTGGGTGCGGAACATACCGGTGTAGACGGGGAGCAGCTTCTGGTGAATCTCGGTGGCCTTCTGGACGTCACCGGAGACGTACGCCTCCACCAGGGTGCGCAGTTCGGGTGTGACCACATGGCCTACGACCGAGACGAAGCCCACCGCGCCCACGGAGAGCAGCGGCAGGTTCAGCATGTCGTCGCCTGAGTACCAGGCCAGGCCGGTCCGGGCGATGGCCCAGCTGGCGCGGCCGAGGTCGCCCTTGGCGTCCTTGTTGGCGACGATCCGCGGGTGCTCGGCGAGTCGGACCAGGGTCTCGGTACCGATCGGGACGCCGCTGCGGCCGGGGATGTCGTAGAGCATGACCGGCAGTTCCGCGGCGTCGGCGACGGCCTTGAAGTGCCGGTAGAGGCCCTCCTGCGGGGGCTTGTTGTAGTACGGCGTGACGACGAGCAGGCCGTGCGCGCCGGTGCGTTCGGCCGTGCGGGCGAGTTCGACGCTGTGGTGGGTGTCGTTGGTGCCGACGCCGGCGATGACGTGGGCGCGGTCTCCGACCGCTTCCAGTACGGCTCGTACGAGATCCGTTTTCTCCGCGTCGCTGGTGGTCGGGGACTCACCGGTGGTGCCGTTGATGATCAGGCCGTCGTTGCCTGCGTCCACCAGGTGGGTAGCGAGCCGCTGAGCGCCGTCGAGGTCGAGTGCGCCGTCCGCCGTGAAGGGCGTGACCATGGCGGTGAGGACCCGCCCGAAGGGGGTCTGCGGAGTGGAGGTCGGGGCCATGGGTAACACGCTACTCGCTGCTCAATGCGGGGTCTGCCCTAGGGGCAGGCGACAAGTCATGACAAATATGGAACCCGGCACTGCCTGCTCGGGGGTTCAAGCAGTGCCGGGTCCGTTTGATCAGGCTAGATGAACTTCTCCAAATGCCGCAATACGGACACTTCGCACGGCCCATCCGTACATGTGTGCCCGATCGGCAAACAGAGGTGCGCTACGGGGCGACACGACCGTTGGCGTTGAAGGCGGCGTAGGTGAGTGGCATGAGCTTGGCCCACTGCTCCTCCATCTTCTCGCCGACCATCTCGATCTCCCGCTGCGGGAAGGACGGCACCTTCGCCAGCTCGTGCTGCGTGCGCAGGCCGAGGAAGTGCATCAGCGAGCGCGCGTTGCACGTGGCGTACATCGAGGAGAAGAGGCCTACGGGGAGGACGGCACGGGCGACCTCGCGGGCCACGCCGGCGGCGAGCATCTCCTGGTACGCCTCGTACGACTGACGGTACGAGTCCTCCATGGCACGGCCGACCAGCTCCTGCTGGGCCTGGGTGCCCTCCACGAAGACGTACTTGCCCGGGCGGCCCTCCTGGACCAGCTTGCGGGACTCGCCGGGGACGTAGAAGACCGGCTGGAGCTCCCGGTACCTTCCCGATTCCTCGTTGTACGACCAGCCCACCCGGTGCCGCATGAACTCGCGGAAGACGAGGATCGGGGCGCTGATGAAGAACGTCATCGAGTTGTGCTCGAAGGGGCTGCCGTGCCGGTCCCGCATCAGGTAGTTGATCAGGCCCTTGGAGCGCTCGGGGTCCTTGCCCATCTCGTCCAGGGACTGCTCGCCGATCGTCGAGACGCGCGCGGCGAAGAGCACGTCCGCGTCGGACGCGGTGTGCTTGACCAGCTCGACGGTCACGTCACTGCGGAAACTGGGCTTGAGGTCGTCGGCGGGGGTGTCGGTCACGGCTCGGAGGGTCCTTCCATCACGTCTCTCGGGCGGCGCCCACTCTACGGCCCGGCACTGACATCGGGGCGTTCGGTGCCGTGCCGCGACATTCATTGGCGAACTTCTGCGAATTCGGTGAAACAGGGCACCAATTGGGGCGTTCGCTCGTCTGTCTTGGTGAGAGCCACCCGTTCGATCCCGATTCGACCCCTGAGGGGAGAAGCACCACCGATGTTCCGTCGGCGCGAACCCGTTCCGTTCGCCTTCATCGCCGAGACCGACCGCTTCCGCAGCAATGTCACACCGCCGCCGCATGAGCGTGCGTCCGCCGGTCAGATAGCCGGGCGTTGGCTCCTGGGCCTCACCATCGTCGCCGGAATCGTGGGCTCCCTGGTCCTCGGGATGCCGGCACTGTCCCAGCACAACCTCTCGACCCAGAACCAGCAGTCCCAGGCCGCGGACAACCGCTGACCTGCCGCGCAGCTCCGCAGCCGACCATGACTCATCCGGACCCCCAAGGGTGGTGAGCGGGTACACGGCCGGATAGCCTCACCGGGCACAGCCCACGCATGGATTCAGTGAGGACACCAGCCGTGCCCCTGCCCTTCCTTACGGCCGACCGCGCATTCGAGGCCGCGGACGAGCTCGCGCTGCCGTTCGACGACCGCGACCGCTGGCGGCGCCCCTACCGGCCCGGCCCGTGGCGGGTGGCGGCAGCGGCGCTCGTACTGCTGCTCGCGTCGTACGTGCTGTTCGCCGCGGTCATCATCGCGTTGACCGGCTCACGGTCCGAGGCCGGGGTGATCCTCGGCGTCGCGATGGTCGTCATCCTCTGTGCCCTGCGGCTGCTGCGCATGGGCGTGTGGGTGAGCGCGCGCGGGCTGCGCCGGGTGCGGTTCCTCTTCACCCTTACGGTGCGCTGGGACCGGGTCGTCGCCGTGCGCACGGTGCAGCAGCCGGTGCGCTGGCTCGGGCTGCCGCGCACGGTGCAGGGGCAGGCGCTGGTCCTCGTACGCAAGGACCGTGCTCCGGAGGACGTGGCCGCGCTGCTGACCACGCACGACATCGACTTCGTGGCGCGTGCCTCCTCCTTCGACCGGGCCGCGGACTCGGTCGAGGTGTGGTCCGACGAGTACCGGCGGAGCTGACCGCCCGACAGCGACGAGAAGGGCCGGTCTGCGGTGAGTGCGGGCCGGCCCCTTCGGCGTGCGGAACTCGTTTCAGGCCTGGACGGGGCGGCCGTCGCGCAGGGCGATCGCGCGCTGCATCGCCTTGCGGGCGCGGGGGGTGTCGCGGGCGTCGTGGTAGGCGACGGCGAGGCGGAACCAGCTGCGCCAGTCGTCGGGGGCCGCCTCCGTCTCGGCCTTGCGCTTGGCGAAGACCTCGTCGGCGGAGTCGCGGTCGATGCGGCCGCCGGCGGTGCGCCTCAACTCGTCGACGGGCAGGCCGCCTTCGGCGTCGAGTTCGGCGGCGAGGCGGTTGGCGTTGCGGACGAACTGGGTGTTCTTCCAGAGGAACCACACGCCGATCACCGGCAGGATCAGGACCGCGATCCCGAAGGTGACCGTGATGAGCGTGCCGGACTGTATGAGCATGACGCCGCGGCTGCCGACCAGGACGAAGTAGAAGACCAGGACGGCGGCCGTGACGGCGTAGGTGAGTTTGGCGCGCATGTCAGCCCAGGTCCAGGAAGTGCTCCAGGCCGAAGGTGAGGCCCGGGGTCGTCACCACGCGGCGGGCGCCGAGCAGGATGCCCGGCATGAAGCTGCTGTGGTGCAGGGAGTCGTGCCGGACGGTCAGGGTCTCGCCCTCGCCGCCGAGCAGGACCTCCTGGTGGGCCAGCAGGCCGCGCAGCCGGACGGCGTGCACGGGGATGCCGTCGACGTTCGCGCCGCGCGCCCCGTCCAGGGCGCTCGTCGTGGCGTCCGGCGCGGGGGCCGAGCCCGCCTTGGCCCGGGCCTCCGCGATGAGCTGGGCGGTGCGGGTGGCGGTGCCGCTGGGGGCGTCCACCTTGTTCGGGTGGTGCAGTTCGATGACCTCGACCGACTCGAAGTAGGGCGCGGCGATCTGCGCGAACTTCATGGTGAGTACGGCGCCGATGGAGAAGTTGGGGGCGATGAGGACGCCCGTCTCCGGGGACTTGGCCAGCCAGCCGGTGAGCTGCGCGAGGCGTTCGTCGGTCCAGCCCGTCGTACCGACGACCGCGTGGATGCCGTGGCCCACGCAGTAGTCGAGGTTGTCCATCACCGAGGCGGGGGTGGTCAGTTCGACGGCGACCTGGGCGCCGGACTCCGTGAGCGTCTCCAGTGAGTCGCCCCGGCCCAGGGCGGCCACCAGTTCCATGTCCTCGGCGGCCTCGACGGCTCGTACCGCCTCGGCGCCGATACGGCCCTTGGCACCGAGGACCGCCACGCGCAGCTTGCTCATCGTTCTTGCTTCCTTACCGGAGACGGGTACCGAAGGCGGGTACCGAACACGGGTGTCAGGCGACCGCGTCGTGCAGCCGGGCCGCCTGCTTGTCCTTGAGCGGGCCGATGACCGACAGCGAGGGCCGCTGTCCCAGGATCTCGCGGGCGACCGCGCGGACCTCGTCCGGGGTGACCGCCGCGATCGTGGCGAGCATGTCGTCGACGGACATCTGCTCGCCCCAGCACAGCTCGCTCTTGCCGATACGGTTCATCAGCGCGCCCGTGTCCTCGAGGCCGAGGACGGTGGAGCCCTGGAGCTGGCCGACGGCGCGGCCGATCTCGTCGTCGGACAGGCCGTTCGCGGCGACCTGGTCGAGTTCGTCGCGGCAGATCTTCAGCACGTCGTGGACCTGCGAGGGCCGGCAGCCGGCGTAGACGCCGAAGAGGCCGCAGTCGGCGAAGCCGGACGTGTACGAGTACACGCTGTAGGCCAGGCCGCGCTTCTCCCGGACCTCCTGGAAGAGACGGGAGGACATGCCGCCGCCGAGGGCCGTGTTGAGGACCCCCAGCGCCCAGCGGCGCTCATCCGTGCGGGCGAGGCCCGGCATGCCGAGGACGACGTGCGCCTGCTCGGTCTTGCGGCCGATCAGCTCGACCTTGCCGGTGGAACGCAGCGCGCGGCGGCCGTCGCGCGGGGCGATGGGTGCCGCTTCGGGAGTGCGGAAGGCGCCCGCCTTCTCGAAGGCCGCGCGGACCTGGCGTACGACCTTGTCGTGGTCGATGTTGCCCGCGGCCGCGACCACGAGGTGGGTCGGGTCGTAGTGCTTCTTGTAGAAGCGGCGGATGCGGTCCGCGGTGAGGGCGTTGACGGTGTCGACCGTGCCGAGGACCGGGCGGCCGAGGGGGTTGTCGCCGAACATCGTGCGCGCGAACAGGTCGTGCACACAGTCGCCCGGGTCGTCCTCCGTCATGGCGATCTCTTCGAGGATGGCGCCGCGCTCGACGTTGACGTCCTCCTCACGGATCAGGGAGCCCGTCAGCATGTCGCAGACCACGTCGATGGCGAGCGGCAGGTCGGTGTCGAGCACGCGGGCGTAGTAGCACGTGTACTCCTTCGCCGTGAAGGCGTTCATCTCGCCGCCGACCGCGTCGATCGCGGAGGAGATGTCCAGGGCGCTGCGCTTGTGCGTGCCCTTGAAGAGGAGGTGCTCCAGGTAGTGCGTGGCGCCGTTCAGGGACGGTGTCTCGTCGCGGGAGCCCACGTGTGCCCAGATGCCGAAGGTCGCGGAGCGGACCGAGGGCAGCCTCTCGGTGACGATGCGCAGGCCGCCCGGGAGGGTGGTCTTACGGACCGTGCCGATGCCGTTGGTGCCCTGGATGAGGGTTTGGGTACGGGCGACGGCCCGCGCCTCCGAGGAGGTGCGGGCCGTCGCCGTGGAGCTGCTCGACGTCACTTGTCGTCGTCGTCCTTCTTGTCGTCGCCGCTCGCTTCACCCTCGATGACGGGGATCAGGGAGAGCTTGCCGCGGGAGTCGATCTCGGCGATCTCGACCTGGACCTTGGCGCCCACGGCGACCACGTCCTCGACGTTCTCCACGCGCTTGCCGCCGGCGAGCTTGCGGATCTGCGAGATGTGCAGCAGACCGTCCTTGCCCGGCAGCAGCGACACGAACGCGCCGAAGGTGGTGGTCTTGACGACCGTACCCAGGTAGCGCTCGCCGACCTCCGGCATGGTCGGGTTGGCGATGCCGTTGATCACTGCGCGAGCGGCCTCGGCCTGCGAGCCCTGCGCGGCACCGATGTAGATGGTGCCGTCGTCCTCGATCGTGATGTCGGCGCCGGTGTCCTCCTGGATCTGGTTGATCATCTTGCCCTTCGGGCCGATGACCTCGCCGATCTTGTCCACGGGGATCTTGACGGTGATGATCCGCGGGGCGTTCGGGGACATCTCGTCCGGCGTGTCGATCGCTTCCATCATCACGTCGAGGATGTGGAGGCGGGCGTCACGGGCCTGCTTGAGAGCGGCGGCCAGGACGGAGGCGGGGATGCCGTCCAGCTTGGTGTCGAGCTGGAGGGCGGTGACGAACTCCTTGGTGCCGGCGACCTTGAAGTCCATGTCGCCGAAGGCGTCCTCCGCACCGAGGATGTCGGTGAGGGCGACGTAGTGCGTCTCGCCGTTGATCTCCTGGGAGATCAGGCCCATGGCGATACCGGCGACGGGGGCCTTCAGGGGCACACCGGCGTTCAGCAGCGACATGGTGGAGGCGCAGACCGAGCCCATGGACGTCGAGCCGTTCGAGCCGAGGGCCTCGGACACCTGACGGATCGCGTAGGGGAACTCCTCGCGCGTCGGGAGCACCGGCACCAGGGCGCGCTCGGCGAGCGCTCCGTGGCCGATCTCGCGGCGCTTCGGGGAGCCGACGCGGCCGGTCTCGCCGACGGAGTACGGCGGGAAGTTGTAGTTGTGCATGTAGCGCTTGCGGGTCACCGGGGAGAGGGTGTCCAGCTGCTGCTCCATGCGGAGCATGTTGAGGGTGGTGACGCCCAGGATCTGGGTCTCGCCACGCTCGAACAGCGCGGAACCGTGCACGCGCGGGATGGCCTCGACCTCGGCGGCGAGCGTACGGATGTCCGTGACGCCACGGCCGTCGATGCGGACCTTGTCCTTGATGACACGCTCGCGCACCAGGGACTTGGTCAGCGAGCGGTACGCGGCGGAGATCTCCTTCTCGCGGCCCTCGAACTGCGGGAGCAGCTTCTCGGCGGCGATCTCCTTGATGCGGTCCAGCTCGGCCTCGCGCTCCTGCTTGCCGGCGATGGTGAGCGCCTGGGAGAGCTCGCTCTTGACCGCGGCGGTCAGTGCCTCCAGGACGTCGTCCTGGTAGTCGAGGAAGACCGGGAACTCGCCGGTCGGCTTCGCGGCCTTGGCGGCGAGGTCGGCCTGGGCCTTGCAGAGCACCTTGATGAAGGGCTTCGCGGCGTCCAGACCGGAGGCGACGACCTCCTCGGTCGGCGCCTCGGCGCCGCCCGCGACCAGCTGGATGGTCTTCTCGGTGGCCTCGGCCTCGACCATCATGATCGCCACGTCGCCGTCCTCCAGGACGCGACCGGCGACGACCATGTCGAAGACGGCGTCCTCGAGCTCGGTGTGCGTCGGGAACGCGACCCACTGGCCGTTGATCAGCGCGACGCGGACGCCGCCGATCGGGCCGGAGAAGGGCAGACCGGCCAGCTGCGTGGACGCGGAGGCGGCGTTGATCGCCACGACGTCGTACAGGTGGTCGGGGTTGAGGGCCATGATCGTGGCGACGACCTGGATCTCGTTGCGCAGGCCCTTCTTGAAGGACGGGCGCAGCGGGCGGTCGATCAGGCGGCAGGTGAGGATCGCGTCCTCGGACGGCCGGCCCTCACGGCGGAAGAAGCTGCCGGGGATCTTGCCGGCGGCGTACATCCGCTCCTCGACGTCCACCGTGAGGGGGAAGAAGTCGAGATTTTCCTTGGGCTTCTTGGAGGCGGTGGTGGCCGACAGCACCATGGTGTCGTCGTCCAGGTACGCCACGGCGGAGCCGGCGGCCTGCCTGGCCAGCCTGCCCGTCTCGAAGCGGATGGTGCGGGTGCCGAAAGTGCCGTTGTCAATGACGGCCTCGGCGTAGTGGGTCTCGTTCTCCACTAGCGTTTTCTCCGTTAGGGCATGGTGTGGATCAGGTAGACGTCGACCTTGTCGCGCAGTGTGAACGCCTCG
>NZ_JBHXME010000258.1:0-10026 GCF_042721125.1 Streptomyces sp. NPDC058469 | reverse complement strand
CCCGTCCCATCACCAGGGGCTGCCGCCCCTTCCGCCCCGCCCGGGGGCTGCGCCCCCAGACCCCCATCGGCCCTGAAGGGGCCTCGTCCTCAAACTCCCCCAGAGGGGGACCCCCAACAGGCTGGATGGTGCCGGCCTGAACTGGAAGCCACCGCCCCGCCAAACCTCACCCCTTACGCACGCCCCACCCCTCTAAGCCTCACCCTCCCTGTACGCCCCCGCCCCTCAAACCCTCCCCCACGTATGCCGATCCCTCGCCATCGCATGCAGCGCCTCCACGTCCGCCGGCTTCAACACCCCGCCCGTCCTTGCCAGTCCGGCCAGCTCCGTGTCCTGGAGGACGCGGACCTCGCGCAGCGGCGTCGTGATCGTGATGTCCGTCGGGCCGGACAGGACGAGGACCGGGTGGACCTCGGCCGTCAACGCGTACGAGGCTCGGTCCGCGTCGGAGCGGGCTCGGCGGAGTAGGGGGAGGGGGTCTCGGCGGCCCAGGGCGACCATGGGGTCGGCGATGTGGACGCGTTGTTTGCGGGCGTACAGCGTGTGCAGGGCGAAGAGGCCGCCGGGGCCGATCAGCAGGTGGTGGAGGCGGTCGCCGCCGGGGAGCGGGATCGAGTGGAGGGCGTGCCAGCCCGCGCCGTCGAGGTCGTCCAGGGCATCGCCCACCGCCTGTTCCGCGGTCAGGGCTCGGCGGCGGGGGTCCGGGCGGAGCCGGTGCTGGGGGCCCGGGTCCCGGTCGAGGGCCACGTGGAGGGCCTCGCCGGGACGGTTGGGGGCCAGGTCGTCGTCCGGGTGGAGGGTGAGCCGCGCGAGTTCCGCGGGCGTCGGCACCGGTGGTGGGCCCACCGTGACCGGGCCGGTGAGGAAGGGACCGAGGGCGTGCAGGACGTCCTCTCTGCGCTCCTCGCTCAACAAGTTGATCCGGGCCGCCTCCCTGTCGTACCAGGCGACGTTCCTTCCGTCGGTGTGACAGACGTACAGCCGTTCCTGACCATGGCGCCAGGTCGGTATGACGCGCAGTCCGCTCATGCACCATCACCCCTCGACCATGGGAACAGGCGGGGTGCTCAAGGGGCAAGAACCCGGTTACCTTTGGGTCAGTCGCTGGGGCTTGGGGAGGCGCCGTTGCGGACGCGCAGGAAGCAACCCGACGTACCCGCTCCGGACAGTCCGTGGAGCGAGATCACGCCCGGTCTGTGGATGGGCGGACACGAGTTCAGGGGGCGATCGGGGCAACTGGAGTTCGCGGTGGTGCGGGACGAGTTCGATCTCGTACAGACGCTGCTACGGCTGCCTGGGCACGGGCCGGACGCCGGCGTCGAGCACCATGTGTGGCCGATTCCGGACGGGCCGCTGGACGGGACGCAGCTGGCCGGCGTGATGCGGCTGGCCGTCGCCGCGTGCGACGCGCTGGACGAGGGACGGAAGGTCCTCGTCCGCTGCTATCACGGTTACAACAGGTCGGGCCTGGTCGTCGCCCACGCACTGGTCCGCCGAGGTCACTCCACCGACGAGGCGATACGGCTGATCCGCTCCCGCCGGTCCCCGTGGGCACTCCACAACGAACTGTTCGTCGAGTACCTGCGGACGGGTCTGTCCACGGCCCGGCTGCTGGAGGAACTGGCCGAGTAATCGTTCCCTCGACCCACCCGCACACGTGAACAAAAAGGACTTCCCTACGAATAGGGTGTACGGGTCCCACACCAGCGCCCCGCAGGAGAGCAGTGCCACCCAGTCGCCCCGTGCGTGCCGCCCGCACCACCGCCACCGTCGCCCTGCTGCTCGCGACCGCGGTGGCCTGCGGTGACACCGGCGCGCTGCGGGGCGCGGGGGCGACCCCGACCGCGACCAGCCCCGCCAGGCTTTGGCCGAATCTGTCGCCCGCCTCCTCCCCCGCCTACGACTTCGACGAGGCGGACACGGAGACCGTGAAGGGCATCACCGTCCCCGGCGACGACATCCACAAGGTGGACCCGATCGCCGTCGTACGGGCCGAGATCGCCGCGCACCCGAGCGACTACGAGGGCTCCAAGGCGCCGTACCGGGGGACGGCCGAGCGGATCGGCGACTGTGAGAAAAAAGACGGGGACCGGAGCGCTTGTCCCGTCTTCAAGCCCTACTACCGCGACCTCACCGGCGACGGACGCGACGACCTGACCCTCGGTTTCCGTCTTCTGCCGACCAAGATGACCGCCGTACGCGTCTACACCGTCGAGAAGCACAGGCTCGTGCAGGTCATGTCCAACGACGACGCGGTGAGCGGGGTCGAACTGGCCGGGCGTTCGGTGATCATCCGCTCGCCGTCGGAACTCGCGGGGTACGAGTACCGCGTGCAGTGGACCTGGGACGCGGACCAGAAGGCGATGCTGCTGACCCACGACGAGTTCCTGCGCACGGGCAGCCGTAAGCACGGAGTCCGCCGCGTGACCCCCACCTCGCCCGGTTCCCTCGCCTCCCCCTCCTCCCCCACCTCCCCCGTCCCCTCGGCGACCCCGTGATGAGGCTCGCGCTGCCCCGGTGGGCCGGGACCCTCGCCTTCAAGGCCGCCGTGTTCATCACCGTGATGTGCTGCGCGCTGGCCGCCCTGCTCGGCGTACTCGTGCATGTCTCGGTGACCGACCAGACCGTCGGCCAGGCCCGCGACCTCGCGCTGTCGCGGCTGAAGGAGGCGACGACGCAGTACGAGGCCGGGGACTCACTCGTGCACGGCGCCGGCGTCGATCCCGAGGACCTGCCCGTGCCGCTGCGGCGGCTGGCGGCGGACGGCGAGCGCGGCACGATGGTCGGCAAACGCCGGGGGAGCCCCACCATGTGGGCGGCCGGCCCCGCCTCCGGAGACCGGGTGCTGGCCGTGGCGGTCGACTACTCCCAGGGCTCCAGCACCATCGCCGGTCTGGACCGGGCGATCGTCTGGTCCTCGGCGCTGGCGATCGGGGCGACGCTGCTGGTCGGCGCGTTCGCGGTGACCCGGGTGACCCGGCGGTTGCACGGGACCGCGCAGGTGGCCCGGCGGATCAGCGCCGGTGACCTGGACGCGCGGGTCGACGATCCCCGTACCAAGGACGCGACCCTGCCCCAGGACGAGGTCGCCGCGGTGGCCGCCGCGCTCGACACGATGGCCTCGTCGTTGCAGGGCAAGCTGCTGAGCGAGCAGCGGTTCACCGCGGACGTGGCGCACGAGTTGCGCACCCCGCTGACCGGGCTGCACGCGGCGGCGGAACTGCTGCCACCGGGGCGGCCGACCGAGCTGGTGCGGGACCGGGTCGCCGCGCTGCGCACACTCACCGAGGACCTGCTGGAGATCTCCCGGCTCGACACCCGGCGGGAGAAACTGGAGCTGGACACCGAGCAGTTGGGGGCGGTGGCGGGGCGGGTCGTGCGAGCGTCGGGGACCGACACGGAGGTCGTCGTCGTACGGGATGAATGGGTGGAGACGGATCGGCGGCGGCTTGAGCGGGTGCTGGGGAATCTGGTCGCCAATGCGCACAAGCATGGGCGGGGGCCGGTGGTGGTGACCGTGGACGGGGCGGTGGTGGCTGTGCGGGATCACGGGGACGGGTATCCGGAGTATCTCGTGGAGCACGGGCCGCAGCGGTTCCGTACGGAGGGGGGTGCTACGGGGCATGGGCTCGGGTTGACCATCGCGTTGGGGCAGGCGGAGGTTCTTGGGGCTCGGCTGGAGTTCGCGAATGTGGACGCCGGGGATGGTGGCGGGGCGCTTGCGATCTTGACGCTCCGGTAAGTGGGCGATGAGAGCTCGGGACTGCTGGTGATTCGTCGACTGCCGGCCGTCTGTGGCTGGTCGCGCCCACGCGGCGGAGCCACATATCGACACAGCCTCGCGCCCCTATGGAGCGCGCTCGTGTGGGCCGCGTTGGTATTGGTAAGGGCCGCGTTCGTATCGGCCCCGCCCCTATCGGTGCTCGTGTGGACCAGCGTGACGAGCGACCCCCGCTCACCCCTCCTAATGTGGCGATTAGTCAGCTTCGCCCCCTTCCTGGAGGTACCCCCATGTCCCTCAGCCTCTCCCTCCGCCGACTCGGCATAGCGGTTGCCGCCGGTGCGCTCGTCACCGCCGCCGCTGTCACGCCCGCCGTGGCCGACGACGAATGGGGCGACGAAGACCCGGGCGTCAGCCGCCAGGACGACGGCTGGAACCAGCAGGGTGACGACAACTTCGACGGCCGTGGCGACCACGACAACCAGGGCGACCACGGTGACCACGACAACCCGCGCCTCTACCGGGGCGTCGTCACCGCCGACCAACTCGCCCTGCGCTCCCGCCCGGACCGCGGCAGCAGGGTCATCCGGTACGCCTACCGCGGCGAGCACGTCTCGATCTTCTGCAAGACCGGCGGCTCGAACGTCCATGGCAACCCGCTCTGGTACCTCCTCACGGACGGCACCTGGGCCTGGGGCTCGGCGCACTACATCGACAACATCGGGCCCGCGCCCCGCTGGTGCTGACGGGCGAGACACACTCCCCACCCAAGGCACACAACCCGCACCATTTGGGTAAGTTCCGGACATGACCAAGGCCGGAACCACCGTCACGGCGGACCTTCCCACACCCGCTGTACGCCTCCCCCGGCGCCGTGGCATCGAACTCACCCTCATCGTCGTGGCCGTCCTGCTCTCCGTGTACGGCTACTGCGCTGTCGGTCTCGCCAAGAACGGCACGGTCCCGCCCGGCGCCGCCGGCTACGGCGCCGGGCTCGGCGTGCTCGCTCTGCTGGCCCATGTCGCGGTCCGCCTGCGGGCCCCGTACGCCGACCCGCTCCTCCTCCCCATCGGGGTGCTCCTCAACGGCCTCGGCCTGGTGCTCATCTACCGGCTCGACCTGGAGACCCCGGGTGACCGGGCGGCTCCCACCCAACTCGTGTGGTCGACGCTGGGCGTGGGGCTCTTCATCGTCGTAGTGCTGGCCCTGCGCGACCACCGCGTACTCCAGCGCTACGCCTACGTCTGCGTGGCCGCCGCCCTCGTCCTCCTCGCGCTCCCGATCTTCTTCCCGGCCGTGAACGGCGCCCGGATCTGGATCCGGATCGCCGGATTCTCCATCCAGCCGGGCGAGTTCGCGAAGGTACTGCTGGCGGTCTTCTTCGCCGCGTACCTCGCGGCCAACCGCAACGCGCTCGCCTACGCGGGCCGCCGCGTCTGGCGCCTCCAGCTCCCCACCGGCCGGGTCCTCGGCCCGATCGTCGCGATCTGGCTGCTGAGCGTCGGCGTCCTGGTCATGGAACGCGACCTGGGCACCTCGCTCCTCTTCTTCGGCCTGTTCGTGACCCTTCTCTACGTCGCCACCGGCCGCACCGGCTGGATCGCGGTCGGCCTGCTGCTGGCCTCACTGGGCGCGGTCGCGGTCGGCCGGCTCGAACCGCACGTGCACAGCCGCGTCCAGGACTGGCTGCACCCCTTCGCGTCGATCGACGCGGGCCACGGACCCAACCAACTCGCCCAGTCCCTCTTCGCGTTCGCCGCCGGCGGCATGCTCGGCACGGGCCTCGGCCTCGGCCACTCCATCCTCATCGGCTTCGCCGCCAAGTCGGACTTCATCCTGGCCACAGCGGGCGAGGAACTCGGCCTGGCCGGCCTCTCCGCGATCTTCATCCTCTACGGCCTGCTCGTGGAGCGCGGCTACCGGGCGGGCCTCGCGCTCCGCGACCCCTTCGGCCGGCTGCTCGCGGTCGGCCTCGCCTCGATCGTCGCGCTCCAGGTGTTCGTGATCGCGGGCGGGGTGACCGGCCTGATCCCGCTGACCGGCATGGCGATGCCGTTCCTCGCCCAGGGCGGCTCCTCCGTCGTCACCAACTGGGCGATCGTGGCCCTGCTGATCCGGCTGAGCGACTCGTCCCGCAGTCAGTACGCAAGCCCGCACGCATACGAAGGCGAGATGGCCGCATGACCGGCACCGGTTCGATGACCCGCCACATCCGCCTCGCGGCGGCCTTCTGCACCCTGCTCCTGCTGGCCCTGCTGGTGAACGCCACCCGCGTCCAGATCTTCCAGTCCCGCTCCTACGACGACAACATCGCCAACCGCCGCCACACGATCGCCCGTTACGACCAGCCGAGGGGCGGCATCCTCGTCGGCGGCAAGCCGATCACCGGCTCCCGCGACTCCGGCGAGCAGCTCCGCTACGAACGGACGTACCGGAACGGCCCGATGTACGCCCCGGTCACCGGCTTCGCCTCGCAGGAGTACGGCACGACGTTGCTGGAGCACTCCGAGGACGACATCCTCTCCGGCACCGACTCGATGCTCTCGCCGTTCCCCCTGTGGAACGACCTGACCCGCGCCCAGAACCCCGGCGGCAACGTCGTCACCACCCTCAACCCGGCCGCACAGCAGGCGGCGTACGCCGGACTCGGCGCGCGCACGGGCGCGGTCGCCGCGATCGAACCGTCGACCGGCCGCATCCTCACCATGGTCTCCACCCCGTCCTACGACCCCGGCGCCCTGTCGGGCAACAGCCGTGCCGCGAACCGCAGTTGGGCC
Organism: Streptomyces sp. NPDC058469; assembly: GCF_042721125.1. Taxonomy (NCBI): domain Bacteria; kingdom Bacillati; phylum Actinomycetota; class Actinomycetes; order Kitasatosporales; family Streptomycetaceae; genus Streptomyces; species Streptomyces sp. NPDC058469. The sequence goes on along the minus strand of NZ_JBHXME010000258.1, from coordinate 3,528 downwards.
CGGCTGAACGCCGACCCGAACAAGCCGATGCTCAACCGGGCGGTACGGCAGACGTATCCGCCGGGTTCGACGTTCAAGGTGGTCACCGCGGCGGCGGCGCTGGACGCGGGTGTGGTGACGGACCTGGACGCGGCGACCAACTCCCCCGACCCGTACACGCTTCCCGGCACGACGACAACGCTGACGAACGAGGGCGACGGCTGCGTGGACGCGCCGCTCCGCGCCGCCTTCGAGTGGTCGTGCAACACGGTGTTCGCGAAGCTGGGCGTGGACGTGGGCGTGAAGGACATGAGCACCACGGCGCAGGCGTTCGGCTTCAACGACACCGACGTGAAGGTCCCGTTCGCGGTCTCGCCCAGCACCTTCGACACGACGCTGGACAAAGCCCAGTTGGCGCTGTCGTCGATCGGGCAGTACAACACGCGGGCCACGCCGTTGCAGATGGCGATGGTCGCGGCGGCGGTCGCGAACGGCGGGCAGGTGCGGGAGCCGTATCTGGTGGAACGGACGACGAGGAGGGGCGGCGAGACGGTGTCGACGCCCGGCTCCCGCCCCGTCCGCCAGGTCATGCACCCGGCAACGGCCGTACAGATGAGGGAACTCATGGAGGACGTGGTCACCGAAGGCACCGGCACGAACGCGGCGATCCCGGGCGCGACCGTCGGCGGCAAGACCGGCACCGCGCAGCACGGCATCGGCAACTCCGGTACGCCGTATGCCTGGTTCGTGTCCTGGGCGCAGGGCGAGCGGGACATGGAGCCGAAGGTGGCGGTAGCGGTGGTGGTGGAGGACGCGTCGGCGGACCGGTCGGACATCAGCGGGGGCGGGGACGCGGCGCCGATCGCGAAGGCGGTGATGGAGGCGGTGCTCGGTTCGTGAGACGGGGGGTGGCACGGGGCGGGCGCCCGACCTACCGTTCGGTCATGACCGATCCCTTAAGGACACCCGCGTACGAACTCGCCCAGGCCAACATAGGCCGTCTCTCATTCCCCCTGGATTCCCCGGAGTTGAAGGACTTCGTGGCCGCCCTCGACCCCGTGAACGCCGTCGCCGACACGGCCGAGGGCTTCGTCTGGCGCCTCCAGTCCGACACCGGCAACGCGACCGACGTCCCCGTCCTCGGCGACGACTGGCTGATCATCAACATGTCGGTGTGGCGCGACACGGACACCCTGACCGCGTTCATGTACCAAGGCCAACACCGGGAGTTGCTGGCCCGCCGCCGCGAGTGGTTCGCCCGGATGCGGGAGGCGATGACGGTCCTGTGGTGGGTCCCGACGGGCCACCGGCCCACAGTGGCGGAGGCGGAGGAACGGCTGCTGCATCTCCGGGCGCACAGTCCGACGCCGTACGCGTTCACGCTGCGGACGTCGTTCCCGGCGCAGGGGGCGGGGCCGGTGGGACCGGTCAACATCCCGGAGGGGCTGGGCTGTTCGGTCTAGGCCGCGCCCCCTGGCAGTGACTCGCGGCGCCGCAGCCACACCTCGGGTACGCCGTCGAGTCCCGTCCGGGCGGCCACGATGCCGCCCGTGACGGCGCAGGTGGTGTCGACGTCGCCGAAGCCCTCGGCGGTGGACCACAGGGCGGAGGTCAGGTCGTCCGGGTGCCGGGCGGCCGACCAGACGGCGAAGGGCACGGTGTCGTCGGCGCGGATGCGCTGTCCGTTGCCGAGGAGGTCGGAGGCGCGCCACGGTTCGGTGGTGAAGGGCACTTCGGCGGCGCGCGCGAGCCCTTCCCGTACGGCGCTGTCGGGCGTCCGCGCCGCCACCGCCTCCAGGGTCAGTTCCCGCCGCACGGAGAGCGCGGCGGCGACGGCCACGGCGACCGCGCCGGCGATGCCCTCCGGGTGGGCGTGGGTGACCTCGGCGGACAGGGTCGCCTGGGTCACGACACGGGCGAGATCGTCGTGGAACCACGCGCCCAGCGGGGCGGCGCGCATCGCGGCCCCGTTGCCGAGGCTGCCCTCGCCGTCGAACAGCTCGCGCGCCAACTCCCGCCAGCGGTAAGGCTCCTGGAGCAGCAGCGGCAGCAACTCGTGCATGCCGTGGCCGTATCCCCGGGCGGGATCGGCGTCGTAGCCGAGCGCGAAGGCCCGGGCGAGGGGCTCCTGCCGGATCTCCCCGTGCTCGTCGAGCACCCGGAGGATGCCGAGGGCCATCGCCGTGTCGTCCGTCCAGGGCCACTCCGGCTCCTCCGGGGTGCGCCGGGCGCGGACCTCGTCGTAGGCCCGACGGGGTTCGCGGACGAGGGGGAACCAGCGTTCGCCGAACGCGTCGCCCAGGGCGAGGCCTTCCAAGCTGCGGCGGCCGGGCGTCACTTGAGGGCCTGGGGGATGGACACGCCAGCACCGTACAGGCGAGCGAACCGAACGAACCATTCCCGGCCAACAAGTCCCGCAGAGGGGATTGACGAGCTTGCTGACAAGCAGTCTCATAAGACTTCGGAGGATGTGACCCCGGGTAACACACCGATCCGCGAGGTGGGAGAACCATGACGACGCTGACCGAAGCCGACGCGGTCGACGGGCTGCGCGACGCGCTCGGCCTGCTCAAGGACCGTGAGCAGGTGGCCGAGCGGCTGCTCGCCTCCTCCGCCAAACACTCCTTCGACCCCGACAGGGAACTGGACTGGGACGCGCCCTTCGAGGACGGCAAGTGGTTCTGGCCGCCGGAGCTGGTGTCCCTGTACGACACCCCGCTGTGGAAGCGGATGGGCGAGGAACAGCGCATCCTGCTCTCCCAGCACGAGGCCGCCGCGCTCGCCTCGCTCGGCATCTGGTTCGAGCTGATCCTGATGCAACTGCTCGTCCGGCACATCTACGACAAGGCGGCCACGAGCGCGCACGTCCGTTACGCCCTCACCGAGATCGAGGACGAGTGCCGGCACTCCAAGATGTTCGCCCGGCTGATCTCCCGCGGTGAGACGCCCTGGTACCCGGTGAGCCGCGCCCACCAGAACCTCGGCCGGCTCTTCAAGACCATCTCCACGACGCCCGGTTCGTTCACCGCAACGCTGCTCGGCGAGGAAGTCCTCGACTGGATGCAGCGGTTGACGTTTCCGGATGAGCGGGTCCAGCCGCTGGTGCGTGGTGTGACCCGCATCCACGTCGTGGAGGAGGCCCGCCATGTCCGGTATGCCCGCGAGGAGTTGCGGCGCCAGATGATCACCGCGCCCAAGTGGTCCCAGGAGTTCACCCGGGTCACCTCCGGCGAGTTCGCCCGCATCTTCTCCATCGCCTTCGTCAACCCCGAGGTCTATACGAACGTGGGGCTCGATCGGCGGGAGGCGGTGGCTCAGGTGCGGGCGAGTGGGCATCGGCGGGAGGTCATGCAATCGGGGTCGAAAAAGCTGACGGACTTCCTCGACGACATTGGTGTGCTGCGGGGTGTCGGGCGACGGCTGTGGAAGGCATCGGGGCTACTGGCTTGAGTTCATGGTGCGGCCCGGTGGGGGCTGGTCGCGCAGTTCCCCGCGCCCCTCAAAGCCGGACCAGCTCAGGTGCTTCTAAGGGGCGCGGGGAACTGCGCG
>NZ_JBHXME010000257.1:0-10033 GCF_042721125.1 Streptomyces sp. NPDC058469 | reverse complement strand
CGGTCTTCTCGATGATCGCCACACTGCTGATAACGCAGTTCGTGGCCCATTCGCTCACCGCGCCGCTGGACGAGATGAACACGGTGGCTAGGGGCGGCGGGGGCGAGAAAACCCCCACCTCACCTCACCGGCAACGTAAGCCCCCAAGCCCCCTCACGAACCACCCACGTCCGAGTCCGCACCGGCCCGCCGACCACCGCATCCGCCCGGTACCGAAAATCCGCCCCGGACACGGTGACCGTCCGCCCTCGCGCGTACAACGGCGAAGCCTCCGCCCCCACCGACACCGGCCGCACCTCCACCTCGGCGAACCCCGAGACCCCCGGCGTCACCGAAACGCCCTCCACCGGCTGATCCAGATCCACCAGCGTCACCCCGTCCACCTCGACCCGCAGCCGGGCGGGCCCGGGCCGGGGCAGACCGGCGAGCGGCTCTCGCGACGGCCGGGCCGGCACCAGCGTCCGTACCAGCGACTGACACGTCCGCAGCCACGACGCGTGCCCGGAACCAGAATCGGAACCGGACGAGGACCACACCGCCGTCGCCCCCACCGGCGGAGCCTCCCGCAAGGGGAGCGACGGAATCCGCAAAGCGCCCAGCACCACCCCGTCGCTGTCGTCCACGAGCAGATCCATCCGCCGTACGACCCCGTCGAGCACGGCGCGCGCCGCGGCGACCGCCCCCGTGGGGACGCCCAGAGCGCCCGCCAGGGACAGCGCGCCCCCCACCGGCACCATCGACAGCGCACATCCGGCCAGTTCCCGCTGCCGGTACAGCAGGGACACCGCCCGCAGAAGCGCCCGGTCGTCGCCGACCACCACCGGGCGGCGCGAACCCCGCCGCGCCAGGACGCGGGCGAATTCCTCGGGCCCCTCCGGCAGGCACACCTTCGTCGCCGCACCCGCGCTGAGCACGTCTTTCGCGATACGGACGGACTCCGCGTCGGCGCGCCGGGCGACCGGATCGATGACGACCAGCAGCTGATCGGAAGTCGCGAAAGTCGCCACCTCGGCCATGCCTCGCTTCCTCGGGTAGCATCTTTGTGCAAGAGCCCCTTGCGCTATTGCGCCAGGGGCTTCGTCTATTCCGGGGCATCCGGTCCGACGGGTCGCGACCGACGAGGGTCGCCGGCGTGCGAGGCACACACGTGCCGCGTACGCCCCTGACCTTGGACATGCCCCGCCCGGAAGGGGTGTACGCGCGTGCCCGCACTTGTGCTGCTCGGTGCTCAGTGGGGTGACGAAGGCAAGGGAAAGGCGACGGACCTGCTAGGTGGGTCCGTCGACTATGTGGTGCGCTACCAGGGCGGCAACAACGCCGGCCACACGGTAGTCGTGGGCGATCAGAAGTACGCCCTTCACCTGCTCCCTTCCGGGATCCTCACACCGGAGTGCACGCCGGTCATCGGCAACGGTGTCGTCATCGACCCGTCGGTCCTGTTCTCCGAGCTGAACGGACTGAACGAGCGCGGCGTCGACACGTCCAAGCTCCTGATCAGCGGCAACGCTCACATCATCACGCCCTACAACGTGACGGTGGACAAGGTGACCGAGCGCTTCCTCGGGAAGCGGAAGATCGGCACCACCGGCCGAGGCATCGGCCCGACCTACGCGGACAAGATCAACCGCGTCGGTATCCGGGTCCAGGACCTCTACGACGAGTCGATCCTCACCCAGAAGGTCGAGGCGGCCCTCGACGCCAAGAACCAGATGCTCACCAAGCTCTACAACCGCCGCGCGATCGCGGTCGACCAGGTGGTCGAGGAGCTGCTGGCCTACGCGGACCGGCTCAAGCCGTACGTCGCCGACACCGTCCTGATCCTCAACAAGGCGCTCGACGAGGACAAGGTCGTCCTCTTCGAGGGCGGCCAGGGCACGCTCCTGGACATCGACCACGGCACGTATCCCTTCGTGACGTCGTCGAACCCGACCGCGGGCGGCGCCTGCACCGGCGCCGGTGTCGGCCCGACGAAGATCAGCCGGGTCATCGGCATCCTGAAGGCCTACACGACCCGTGTCGGCTCGGGCCCGTTCCCGACCGAGCTGTTCGACGCGGACGGCGACGCGCTGCGCCGCATCGGCGGCGAGCGGGGCGTCACCACCGGCCGCGACCGGCGCTGCGGCTGGTTCGACGCGGTCATCGCCCGCTACGCGACCCGCGTGAACGGCCTGACCGACTTCTTCCTCACCAAGCTCGACGTCCTCACCGGCTGGGAGGAGATCCCGGTCTGCGTGGCGTACGAGATCGACGGCAAGCGCGTCGAGGAACTCCCGTACTCGCAGAGCGACTTCCACCACGCGAAGCCGATCTACGAGACCCTGCCCGGCTGGAGCGAGGACATCACGAAGGCCAAGACCTTCGCGGACCTCCCCAAGAACGCGCAGGCGTACGTCAAGGCACTGGAGGAGATGTCCGGCGCCCCGATCTCAGCGATCGGTGTCGGCCCGGGCCGCACGGAGACGATCGAGATCAACTCGTTCATCTAGAGCGGCGGTTGATTGAGGTACTTGGGCCGGTCTTGGGAAACCTTGACCGGCCCTTGGGCTGTCCGTGGTTACGCCGGTAACAGGTGAGGGCCAGCATCTACGCGGGTAGCCCGCCGCGCCCCGCACGCAACACCCGCCCTCTCCGCCCTTCCAGGAGTCCCGAATGCCCGTCAATCCCATGAATCGCCGTGAGTTCGTGCAGAAGTCAGCCGTCACCGGCGCTGCCGTGGCCGTCGCGGGAACCGTTGGAGCCGGGAGCGCGCAAGCCGCCGAGCACACCCCCGCGAAGCCGCCGAAGGCGCCCAAGACCTGGTCGTTCTCCATCCTGGGCACGACCGACCTGCACAGCCACGTCTTCAACTGGGACTACTACACCAACGCGGCCCCGGTCGACTCCAAGGGCAACACGTACGGCATCGCCCGTATCGCCACCCTCGTCAAGAACCTGCGCGCACAGAAGGGCGAGGGCCGGGTGCTCCTCGTCGACGCGGGCGACATCATCCAGGGCACGTCCCTCGCGTCGTACTACGCGAGCGTCGACCCGATCACCGGCAAGAACGGCAAGCGCGGCCCCAAGCACCCCATGGCGATCGCCATGAACGAGATGCGCTACGACGCCGCCGCCCTCGGCAACCACGAGTTCAACTACGGCATCGAGGTCGTCCGCACCTTCGAGAAGCAGTGCCACTTCCCGCTGCTCGGTGCCAACGCCCTGGACGCGAAGACGCTGAAGCCTGCCTTCGAGCCCTACACGGTCAAGCACATCCGGGTGCCCGGGGCGCCCGACATCAAGGTCGGCATCCTCGGCCTCACCAACCCGGGCATCGCCCTGTGGGACAAGGACAACGTCTCCGGGAAGATGACCTTCACCGGCCTGGTCGAGCAGGCGAAGAAGTACGTGCCCCGCCTGCGCGCGCTCGGCTGCGACGTCGTCTTCCTCACCGACCACTCGGGCCTGGACGGCTCGACGTCGTGGGGCGACGAACTCCCCTACGTGGAGAACGCGTCGAACCTGGTGGCCGAGCAGGTCCCCGGCATCGACGCCATCCTCGTCGGCCACACGCACGTCGAGGTCCCGTCGTACACCGTGAAGAACGAGGAGACCGGCAAGGACGTCGTCCTCTCCGAGCCCTACTGCTACGGCTACCGCCTCTCGGTCTTCGACTTCGAGCTGGAACTGGAGCGCGGCTGCTGGAAGATCACCAGCACCACCGCGACCACGCTGAACAGCAACACCGTCGCGGAGGACAAGAGGATCACCGAACTCCTCACGGCCGACCACGAGTTGGTGGTCAAGTACGTCAACACGGCGATCGGCACCTGTACGGAGGCCATGTCGACGACGGAGGCCTGTTGGAAGGACGTCCCCGCCATCGACTTCATCCACCAGGTCCAGATGGACGCGGTGAAGTCGGGCCTGTCCACGGCGGACGCCGCGCTCCCGCTGATCTCGGTGGCCGCGTGCTTCAGCCGTACGGCCACCATCCCGGCCGGCGACGTGACGATCCGCGACGTCGCGGGTCTCTACGTCTACGAGAACACGCTGTACGGCAAGAAGCTCACCGGCGCCCAGCTCAAGGACTACCTGGAGTTCGCGGCGAAGTACTACCACCAGGTGCCGGCAGGTACGAAGGTGGACACCGCGACGCTGACGAACGCCAACAGCTTCTGGGACTACATGTACGACACGGCGGCCGGTGTCTCGTACGACGTCGACATCGCGCAGGCCGAGGGCTCCCGCATCAAGAACCTGACCTACAACGGCACGGCGGTCGCCGACGACCAGGTCTTCGTCGTCGCGGTCAACAACTACCGCGCCAACGGCGGCAGCGGCTACCCGCACATCGCCGCCGCGGAGACCGCCTACAGCTCCACCAACCAGGTCCGCGACCTGATGATCGCCTACGCCACGGCGAAGGGCACGATCGACCCGGCGGCGTTCGCGGCGGCCAACTGGAAGCTGACGCAGGCCGGTACGGCGGTCTTCTAGGAGTCCCAGGAGTTCACTTCCTGACAACCGTCTGCGGATTTCTGTGAGTTGCTGTGAATGATCAACTTCACGGCCCCTTCACACCGGACATTCACTATGTTCCGTCCATGTCCCATCGAAGACGGTTTTCCCCGGCGGTCGTACGACGTACGGCCGCCGGGCTGACCTGGCGGGCACGGCCGTGGGCCTCTACGGCGACGGGTCGAACGGCATGTGCGACTTCTCGGCCCAGGATCTCCACCGGCACGTCGCCTACGCGCGGTGGGCTTCGCTGCTCGTGACCTGGGTGCTGCTGTACCTGGGCAACATCTGGCTGCGGTACGTCACTTGGACGGCCGTGGTACTGCGGCGGCTCTTCTGCGCCGCGGCCGGGACCCTGATGCTGATCGCCGGAGGGACGAGCCTGTGCTGAAGCCGCTCCGCGAGGAACTCGTCGGACTCTGGACCGAGTCACTCCTCACCGTGACGTCCGCCGTGTGGTGGACGTACCTGCTGTGGGCCCACCGCAACGCTCTGTACGCCGACCTCGCCCCCGGACTGCGCGGTGCGAATCTGGCACTGGTCGCGGTACGCGGCATCGCGGTGCTGACGTTGTCCCTCTGGCTCTTCCAGGACCTGTAGATCAGTGACCCGCGGTCAGTCGGGGCAGGCGAGCGGCAGGCCGAGGCAGGCGTGCAGGGCTTGGCTCAACCGCCCGTCGACAGCGGCACGTTCAGCAGCGGGGTCGGGCGACTCCTCCGGCGGGATGAGTGCGTACGGCAGTGCCGTGGTGAGCACGGCGAGTGTGGCCGTGTCCCGCTCGATGCCACTGGGCAGATGTCCGGTCACATGCTCGGTCAGCCAGTGCGAGGCCGTCCGGTGCCACACGGTGTCCGGACGGAGGACGGCGGCATACGTCAACACCGGTTCGGTCCGTGCCATGGCCGCGACGACCGGATGCTCCCGCAACAGCCGGGCCGCCCGCACCACGATGCGCACCCCCTGACACCGCGGCGGCGGCAACGGGCCGGGTACTTCCCGGGCCTGGTGCAGCACACGTTTCAGTTCCTGCAACGTGACATCGCGCAGCAACACGTGAGGAGTGGCCCAATTCCGGTAGAAGAACGGGCGGTTGGTGTCGGCCAGCTTGGCGATGTGGGTGATGCCCACGCGCCGGGGCCCACGCATGGCCAGCGCGTCCAGCGTCGCGCGGTACACGGTGGCCATTCCGGGCGGAGCCTGGACATGCTGCGAGCTGCTCATGTGAGCAGCATGGCGCGGGGGGAAGGTAGGTGTCCCAAAAAAGTGTGTCGGTTTCCCCGAAAGTGTCACACTTTTTTAGGGGAGGGTGTCGGGGGTGGCGAGGAAGGCGCACCAGGCCACATCGGAAACGGTGACGACCCCACGCTCCGGCTCCTTGGAGTCGCGGATGTGGATGGTGTGGGGGCAGGTGGCTATCTCGACGCAGTTCCCGCCGCCGCCGTCGCTGTACGAGGACTTGCGCCAGTCGAAGGCGACTTCGAGGCAGTCGCCGCCACCGCCGTCGCTGTAGCTGGACTTGAACCACCGCAAGGCGCGGGTGTCGCTCATCTCTCTTCTCCTGTCAACCGCTCGATGAGGCTCAGGGAGTCGTCGGGGCTCAGAGCCTGTGCGCGGATCTTCGCATAGCGGTGCGTCAGTTGGGACACCTCCGGCGGATCACTGATCAGGATGCCCTGGTCCTCGATCTCCATGTAGACGACGTGCTCGTGGTCCTTGGTCACCACGAGCTTCATGGCGCCACGGTCGCCGGCGTACGTTCCGCGCAGCCCACGATCCATCGGCAGCACCTGAACACACACATTGTCCCGCCGCGCGTCCTCGGCGAGCGAGCGCAACTGCTCCCGCTGTACGTCCCAGCTGCCGAACGGCCGTCGCAACACGCCCTCTTCGAGGATCAGCTCGATCATCGGGGCCGGGTCCCGATCGAAGAGTTTCCTGCGAGCCAGCCGAGCCTCGACGAGTTCTTCCCGCTTCTGCTCGGACACCGGCGGATAGCTGCCGCCGATCAACGCCCGCGCGTAGGCCTCGGTCTGGAACAGGCCGTCGACGACCAGCGTCGCGTACGAGGAGAGTGTGACGGCCCCCGCCTCGATCTCCGCGAACCCACGGAACCGGACCGGGTACTTCTCCAGCAGCATCCACTTGCGCGCCTTGTCGAAGACCCCGAGCCCGGCCCCGACCGTCTCCTCCAACTTGACGAGCATGTCGTCGCTCGCGGGCTGCGCGCACGTCTCCATCGCGCTGATCGCCGAACCGGTGTAACCGATCAGCTTGCCCAACTCGGTCTGTGTGAGCCTCTGTTGCTCACGCAGTGCTTTCGCCAGGGCGGCGACGACATGCGCCGCACCACCGGCCTCCGACTTGTTCTCCGCCCGCGCCATCGCGGTCACCCCCGGACTCAACCGAACTCAACCGGTCACCAACACCCCGCGCCCGTGCCCAACCGTCGCGGACAGTCGACGCAGAGTCATGGAAGACGCTAGCCGGACCCGCCGAAACTATCCGCATGGATACGCAAAGTGACCTGAAATGGATCCCCGCGACCGGCATCCAACTGCGCAAGGCAGGGGTCCAGTTCGACGCGGTACGGGTGGACGGCGACGAGGGCAGAGACCTGGCGGACCGCCTGGCCCGCATGACAGGAGGGGCGCCGGGCCCGGTCGTAGAGGAAGCGACGGGCAACAGGGCCGTCTACTTCCTGGTCCCGGCCGGCAGCACGTCCCACCGCCCCTGGCCACCCGGAGTAACCCGACTCACCGCCGGCCCGAACCACATGTCGTACATCCCGGTACCGGCCCTCAACGGCCAGACCTGGCCCCTGACTTGGCGCTACCGCCCGACAGCACCGGACCACTTCGTCCACACACTGCTGCTACGAACGGCCCTTCACCCTCAAGAGTGAAGAACGCCAACTACCGCCCAGGAAAAGCCGGTTACGGCTTGCGTTCGTCGCTTTGCGTGCCCATAGAGTCACGCCAACAAAGAACGCCCCCGCGGTGCGCTAACACCCGGGGGCTCGACACCAGGAGCAGCAACTCCGGATGCGCATTCATCGTACGACGCCCACGCGCGCCTTTTCCGTCTTCTCCAACGCTCTTCTCCGTGACCGGAGCATCTCGTGGTGCGCGGTCGGCGTACTGACGTACCTATTGAGCCTCCCGAACGAGGCCCGCGTCACGATCCGCACGCTCGCCGATCAGCGCAAGGAGGGGCGGTCGCGGATCGCCGCCGCCCTGCATGAGCTGGAGGATTCGCGGTATCTGCGGCGCGTGGTGCGCAAGAACCCGGAGAGCGGCCAACTCTTCACCGTGTACGAGGTTTTCGACACTCCGTACGAGGACGAGCCGCCTGCGGGTGAAGAAGAAAAAGTCGAGAACCTGGCCTCCGGCGAGTCGGCCCTCGCAGCGTCGGACGCTCTCCCTTCGGGAGAAAAAACCAGGGGACAAGAACCTCCCTCCCCGCCGCCTCAGGCCGAGTTGAGCGAGCGCACCGCGCTGGCCGCGAAGCTGCTCGGCTCGTTGGGGCGGACCGAGCCTCGGCTCACGCTCGGTGTCGCCGATGCGGCGCGGCTCGCGCCGTTGGTAGAGGAGTGGTGGGACCGGGGTGCGACGAGCGTCCAGGTGCGCGCGGCCCTGACGGACGGGCTGCCGCGTCGGATGTACTCACCCGGCGCCATCGTCGAGAACCGCCTACGGAGGAAATGCCCGGCTGATCCCACTTCCGCGCCGGTCACCACTGTCCGAGTGGAACCCCGCAAACCCGGCGCCTCCGGCTACCGCGAGGCCGCGCAGCGCGGAGGCGCACTCGCCCGCGCCCTGTTGCAGGGGCGCCCTGCGCTCGCGTAACCGCCCCCGCCCCCAGACTCCCGGCCGCACGCCCGTACAGCCGGGTCACCCCAACCGGAAGGAATGCGATGACCGCATTGCTCGACAGGGCCGAGACGGTATACCGGCAGTATACTTTCGTCATGGCTGACACCACCGTCAAGGTCGACCCCGCTGTCCGTGACCGCCTCATGGTGCTCGCCCGTGAGCGCGGGATGACCATGCGCGATCTCATCGCCGAGCTGGCGGGGGCCACGCCCACGCAGGAGGAGTTGCGGAAGCGGTACGAGGAGACCAAGGCGTACTGCGAGACGCACTTCGGGGTGACGCTCACCGACGAGGATCACGACCGGGCGGAGAAGATCTGGCAGGACCTTGAGGCCGGCCGGCCCGTGGACAGCCTGTGAATGGGGCGAAGGCCGGTTCGACCGGTGTCGTCTTCGACGAGTCCGCCCTGCTGGCGCTCGGCTCGGGGAACTCGCTTGCCTCGCAGTTCGTCTCGAACACCGAGCACGGGCCCACCCGGCATGTCTACGTTCCGGCGCTGTGCCTGGCCGCCGCCGACGGCATGCGCAAGGGGCTCGCCGAACATGTCGGCGCGCTGCCCGCCGTAGAGATCGTCGAGTTGGACTTCTCGGGGGCGTCCACCGTGGGTGCGCTGCTGCGCGACGGGGTGGAGTGGCGGCTCGGTCATGCGATCCATCTGTCCCGGCCGACGGTCGACTGGCCGGACGGGCGGCATGTCGTGACCGTCGATCCGGACGCGTACGCGGACATGCCTCTCGTGCGGACGATCAGGTTGCCGCACCAGCGGTGAACGGGAAGGGGGCGCCCTCACCGGGACGCCCCCTTTATCCGGGCATATCCTGAATGCGTCCACCCGCGCACGTCGACACGGAGAAGGTGACTGCGATGCGCATGATGCTGAAAGCGTCCATGGACACGGAGAAGGGGAACGAGGCCATCCGGAACGGGACTCTCGGGAAGTTGATTCAGGAGACCGTGGAGCAGATCAAGCCCGAGGCCGCCTACTTCACCGCGGAGGGCGGCAAGCGCACCGCGTTCCTGTTCTTCGACCTGGCGGACCCGACCGACATCCCGTCGATCAGTGAGCCGCTCTTCCTCAACCTGGGTGCCGAGGTGACCTACACGCCGGTGATGAACGCGGAGGACGTCGCGAGCGGCCTCGCCAAGATCCGCTAGGTGCTCACTCCTGCGGCGTCCCCTGGATCTTGGCCAGGGTCAGGACACCGCCGCCGATGCCCCATCCGGCGTCGGCGACCTCTTCCACCAGGACGAGCGTGGTGGCGCGGGCGCCGTCGCCGAAGATCTCGGCGTACAGGTCGGTGGTGCGCGTGATGATCTGTTCCTTCTGCTCCGCGGTGAGGGCGCCGGCGGGGACCTTGAAGTTCGCGAAAGGCATGGTGCTCTCTTTCCTCGTGGTGCTTTGCGGGATGAGACAACCATCCGTCCCCGTTGCCTGCCTCGCCAGGGCTGAACCCACCCAGGGGTCATCAGCCCCTGGCTCGGGGCCGCCGGAGAGGAGACGATGAGCGGGTGAACCTTCCCGAGCTCGCGGCGTTCCTCAGGTCCCGGCGTGATCGGGTCCGGCCGGCCGACGTCGGGCTGCCCGTCGGGCCCCGGCGCCGGGTGCCCGGTCTGCGGCGCGAGGAGGTCGCGCAGCTGGCGGGCCTGTCGGCCGACTACTACAC
>NZ_JBHXME010000256.1:0-10297 GCF_042721125.1 Streptomyces sp. NPDC058469 | reverse complement strand
GCAGCGGAATCGGCGCAGCCGACGCGACCGCAGGGAGCGCCCTTTACTCGGGCCGCGGAAGCCCGACACTGACAAAGAAGCGAGTGGCCCAACGTCCACCTACGCCTTCACCTACGCATCCACTTTCTACGCATCCACTTTCGCCTTACCCCGCCCCACCTGCGTCCGAACCGCCCCCATACTCGCCGCGATAACCAGCGCAATAGCCATGGCCTCAGGAACAGACAGCGCCTGGTGAAGGATCAGGAAGCCCGCCGTCGCAGCCACGGCCGGCTCCAGGCTCATCAGGATGGCGAAGGTGGAGGAGGGGAGGCGGCGTAGCGCCAGAAGTTCAAGCGTGTAGGGAAGCACCGAGGAAAGAACAGCGACCACCGAACCGAGGGCGATCGTCGTGGGGTTCAAGAGCCTCGTGCCCGACTCCACGACACCGAGCGGCAGAAACACCACCGCGGCCACAACCATCGCCAGCGCAAGCCCATCGGCCTGCGGAAAGCGACGCCCCGTACGAGCACTGAAAACGATGTACGTAGCCCACATGGCGCCGGCCCCCAGGGCAAAGGCCACACCTACAGGGTCCAAGCTGCTGAAGCCTCCGCCGCCGAGCAGGAAGACGCCCACCAGGGCAAGTCCCGCCCACACCGCGTTCAGCGCACGCCGGGACGTCAGAACCGAGAGGGCGAGCGGACCCAGTACCTCCAGCGTCACCGCCGTCCCCAGGGGAATGCGGGCCAGCGACTGATAGAAGAGGCCGTTCATCGCGGCCATGGTGACGCCGAAGACGACAACCGTGCCCCAGTCCGCCCGCGAGTGGCCACGCAGACTCGGTCGGCAAATCACAAGCAGAACCACCGCAGCCGCCAGCAGCCGCAGCGTCACCACACCCAGCGCCCCCACCCTGGGCATCAGCGTCACCGCCAGCGCACCACCGAACTGCACCGAGATCCCCCCGGCCAGCACCAGACCCACCGGCCCGAGTGAACCGAAACGGCCCGGGGCGACGGCCAAGTCGGCGGCCGGGTCAGTTGCCGGATTGACGGCCGGGTTGGCGGCCGAACCAGCGGCCGGGGCGGCCGGGGCAGCCGGGTTGGCCGCAGGGCCGGTGGTCGACGTACTGGGAATACTCACGGGGCTTCCAGGGCTCGGCTCAGCTCGAATTCGTCCATCACGATGCACTGCTCAGTTCATGGTAATGGACTTCGACAGGTGTGCGAACCCTTTTGCAGCTGTCTTCGGAGTAGACCTGGGAACGATCAGCGGTTCAGATCCCGCTCCAAGGGACCTCGTCCCGGAACAGGGGCCGGCCATCGGGGAGGGTCGTGGGCATGGGCCCGAAGAGGGGGTCGGAGTACTCGGCCTCCGGGTATGCCGACTGATACGTCTGCGGCACCCAGCTCTCGGTGAAGACCGGCGGCGCGGAGTACCCGGGGTACTCGGGGTACCCGTAAGCAACCGCAACCGCAGCCTCGGCGACAGCCACAGGCGCAGGCACCCCCATCGGAACCCCCGCCTCGGCGAACGACGGCAACCGCAACTCCCCGGTATCCATCACCGCGTTGTTCTGCGACCGATGCAGCTGCGAGTACGCCCCACCCAGCGCCATCAACTCCCCATGCCGCCCCGTCTCCACGATCCGCCCCCGGTCCACCACCAGAATGCGATCGGCGTCGGGAGCGAGATTGAGGTCATGGGTGATCATGATGGTCGTACGCCCAGCCATCAGCCGACGCAGAGGCTTCACAACGCGTCGGGCGGCCATGGAGTCCAACCCGGTCGTAGGTTCGTCGAGAACCAGCACCGGAGCGTCACGCAGAATCGCCCGCGCGATCGCCAGCCGCTGAAGCTGACCACCGGACAGGCGGGCCGAGTTGGGATCGACCTTCGTGTCGTAGCCGTCGGGGAGGCGGAGGATGAACTCGTGGGCGTCGGCCGCCATCGCCGCATCCACGATCGCCTGCTCACTCGCGCCCGGCCGCCCGCAGGCGATGTTCGCGCGGACGGTGTCGTGCAGAACCAGCGTCTCCTGCGGAAGCAGGGTGACGTACTCACGCAGGCGGGCCAGCGGAAGGTCACGCAGCGGCACGCCGTCGAGCAGCACATCCCCCGCGTCGGGGTCGTAGAAGCGGAGCAGCATTTTGGAGACGGTGGACTTGCCTGCGCCGCTGGGGCCGGTGACGATCACCAACTCACCAGGATTGACCGTGAACGAGAGCCTCTCCAGCGCGACCCTGTCCGCGCCTGGGTAGCTGAAGGAGACGTCGCGGAGTTCGACCGTGCCGTCGGGGCGGCCGGCCTCCGAGCCGCGGGCGGGGTCGGCGACGGACGGCCGTACGTCGAGGATCTCGATGAGGCGTTCGGCGCCCGCGGTGGCGGCCGTGATGGTCAGGCCGAGTTGGGCCAGGCCGCGGACGGGCGGGTAGAGGTAGCCGAGGAAGGCGGAGAAGGCGAGGAGCTGGCCGAGGGTCATGCGGCCGGTGGAGATCTCCCAGGCGCCGATGCCGATGACGGCGAGCACGCACACGGTCTCGATGACGGCGACGAGTTGCTCGTACGCCTCGTTGAGCCGCGACGAGCGGACGGAGGCCCGGAACCAGGCGCCGGCCTCCTCGTTCAGGCGTCGGCGTTCCGCGTCGCGGCGGCCGTAGGCCTGGGTGAGCACGATGTTGCCGAGGGATTCCTCCACAACGGACGTGATCGCACCGTCGGCCACCCGGCCCTCACGCGACACGTCCTTGATGGAGCCGGAGAAGCGGCGGGCCGCCAGCCAGAAGAGGGGGGCGAGGACGAAGGTCGCGGCGGCCAGGTCCCAGCGCAGCCAGAACGCGGCGGCGGCGTAGAAGAGGGCGGAGAAGATCGCGGAGGCGGTGCCCACGACGCCGGAGACGACGAGGGTCTCGATCGCCTCGACGTCGCCGGTCAGGCGGGACAACAGGTCGCCCTGGCGGTGACGTTGGAAGAAATGCGGCGGCAACTGCTGTACGTGGTCGAAGACATGCTCGCGCAGTCTCATCACGAAGCGTTCGGTGGCCCAGGCGGCTAGGGAGTTGCCGGCGTACGAGACCAGCGCGCCGACGATCGCGACGCCCAGCCACTTGGCGGCGGGGCTCCAGAAGGCGCTCAGTGAGCCCTTCGCCAGGGCGTGGTCGGTGAGGTCGCTGAAGAGGAGGATGGCCTCGGTCTCGGCTAGCGCGCCGATCACCGTGCACACCCAGACGAGGACCAGCCAGCGTCTGAGACCGCGGGTCAGCGGCCAGAAACGACGGAAAGCGGTGCGGGCGGGAATGGTGGGAGTTTCGTAACCCTCGTCGTATTCGAGGTCTTCCTCGTCCGCACCCATGTCCACAATCCCCTTCGCTTTCCGTCATCAGAATTCTTTGAATTTTCGAATTCGGGAAAGAAAAGAGGGCCGACTGCGTGGGTCGGCCCTCTTCTACTGCCGGTTCAGCTGTCCTGGCCGGGCAGCGGCTTCGGCAGCGGCTTGGGCTGGTGCTTCTTGCGGGGCTTCGGGGGCGGCGGCGGGAGCTGCTTCGACTGGGGCTTCGGGGCAAACGGGGCCAGCTTCTTGAGGCTCATGCCGAACTCCTTGGATTGTGCAGCGGATTGTGCGTCAAAGTCGAGCGTTTTACCGCCCGGGGAATTCCCGACACCGATGAACTTACACGCGACCGACGCCAAGCGGCAGCAAAGTCGGCAAGCGAACGGCAAGCAGGTGCTGTGAATACCTTTGTAAATCCTGAGTTACGGCGGCGAACCTGAGAGTTCTCTAATAAACCTGAGAGCAGCCTTAATGAACCTGTGCTTCCGCCCTCAGCCGGGCCGTGCCCGAGGCCCGTCCGAGGCCTCAGCGGCGCGCCATGTAGAGGTCCAGGGCCTTGTGCAGCAGTCGGTTGAGGGGGAAGTCCCACTCCCCCAGGTACTCGACGGCCTCTCCACCCGCGCCGGCCTTGAAACGCAGCAGCCCCAGCAGGTGGTTGGACTCCTCCAGGGTGTCGGTGATGCCTCTGAAGTCGTATACGTCGGCGCCGAGTTGGTGGGCGTCGGCCATCATGCGCCACTGCATCGCGTTGTTGGGCTGCACCTCGCGCCTGCGGCTGGTGGAGGCGCCGTAGGAGTACCAGACGTGCTGTCCGACCGTCAGCATCGTGGCCGCGGCGAGGATCTCGCCGTCGTGGTGGGCGAGGTAGAGGCGCATCCGGTCGGGGTGTTCGGCGGTGAGGGCGTTCCACATGCGCTGGAAGTAGGGCAGGGGGCGGGGGATGAAGCGGTCGCGTTCGGCGGTCTCGGCGTACAGCTCGTAGAAGGCGGGGAGTTCGTCGTAGCCGCCCTGGACCACCTTCACGCCGGCCTTCTCGGCCTTCTTGATGTTGCGCCGCCACTGCTGGTTGAGGCCGCGCTGGATGTCGTCCAACGACCGCCCCGCGAACGGCACTTGGAACACGTACCGAGGCTGCCCGGCCGCGAACCCGTCCTCGCCCCCGGGTTCCGTCTGCTGCCAGCCCGCGCGGCGCAGCCGGTCGGCGATCTCGTAGGCGCGGGGTTCGTACGACGTGGGCTCCGCGTCCCGCAGACGCCGCGCGTCCGGGTCGGCGATCGCCGCCTTCACCGCGTCCGCGCTCCATCGCCGTACGACGACGGGCGGCCCCATCTTCACCGTGAACGCGCCCTGCGACTTGAGGTGCGCGAGCATCGGGTCGAGCCAGCGGTCGAGGTCGGCGGCGTGCCAGTCGATGACCGGTCCCTCGGGCAGATAGGCGAGGTACTTCTTCAGCTTGGGCACGGGCCGGTACAACACGAGCCCGACCCCGACCAACTCCCCGCTCCCCTCGAACCACCCGAGGCTCTCCGCCCGCCAGTCGGGCTTCACCGCACCCCAGGAGGGCACCTGCATATGGCTGGCGGAGGGGCGGGCGGCGATGAACGCGAGGTGTTCGGCGGGGGTGATGGGGCGGAGACGGAGGTTGGTCATACGCGGGCTCCCTGACTGGTCGAACCGTGGTCGAGCGGCCAGCCTAGGCAGTCACCCGCGCCCGTCCCGGGGTCCGAACGCCTCCAGCGCGTCCATGTCCGACGCCCGCGCGTTGAGGAAGTAGTCCGCCCACTCCGCGATCTCCGGGTAACCGGACTCCCGCACGAGGCGGGCGATCGCCGCCGGGATGTCGTACGGCGTCACCCGCAGGTCCGTGCCCGGGCCCAACAGGCACCAGTGGGCGCCGGGGCGGCCGTACGGCATGCCGACGCTGCCGGGGTTGACGATCAGGCGGCCGTGGGCGAGGCGGGTGTACGGCATGTGGGTGTGGCCGCAGACGATCGTGCGGATGTCGTCGTCGAGGCCGGTGAGGATCTCTGCCCAGCGGGCCGGGCGGGAGTCGACCAGGACAACCTCCTCGTCGTCCCGGGGAGTCGCGTGGCAGAAGAGGACCCTGCCGTGGCCACGGACGGGGAGCGTCAACGTCTTGGGGAGGGTGGCCAGGAAGTCGATCTGGTCGGGGCGGAGGGCGGTCGCCGCGTAGGGGGCGATCGGGTCGGGGATGTCGTCGCGCTCGCCCCAGCGGTACTCGACCAGTTCGCGGTCCGCGTTGCCCGAGATCCACAGCACTCGGTCGGCCTGCGCACGCAACAGGTCCACTACTTCCGCCGGTTGGGGGCCGGCCGTGATGTCGCCGGTGAGGACGATGCGGTCGGCGGCGGCCACCTCCGGTTCGGCGAGGACCGCTTCCAGGGCGGGGAGCACTCCGTGGATGTCGGAGAGGACGGCCACCCGGCCCAGTTCGTATGTCACTTCACTCCCCTGATCTCTGAACTCTCCAACGCCTCCGCCAGCACCTCCGCCAAGTGCCTCCCCCGTACCCCCGCCATCTGTTCCAACTGCGTACGGCACGAGAACCCGTCCGCCAACACCACCGCCCCGTCCGGCGCTTCCCGTACCGCCGGCAGCAACTGCTCCTCCGCGCACGCCGCCGACACCTCGTAGTGCCCCTTCTCGAAACCGAAGTTGCCCGCCAACCCGCAGCAGCCGCCCGCCAGTTCACCGGTCAGACCCGCCGCCGTGCGCAGGCGGCGGTCGGGGGCGTCGCCCAGCACCGCGTGCTGGTGGCAGTGGGTCTGGCCGACCGTCGGGCGGTCGATGCGGGGCGGGGTCCAGTCGGGGGCGAGGCGTTCCAGGGCCTCGGCGAAGGTGAGGACCGAGGCGGCCAGGCGGGCCGCCCGCGGGTCGTCGGGGAGCAGCTCCGGGAGGTCCGTGCGGAGGGCCGCCGCGCAGCTCGGTTCCAGGACGACGACGTGCGAAGTACCCTCTCCGCCGAGCCCGGGGTCCAGCAGCACGCTCATCGCGTCCAGCGTCCGGCGCATCACCTCCCGGGCCCGGTCCAGTTGGCCCGTCGACACGTACGTCAGGCCACAGCAGACCGGTTTCCTCGTGATCACCGGAACCACTCCCAGCCCCGCCGCCTCCATCACCCGCACCGCCGCCCGGCCGACATCCGGCGAGAGGTGTTCCGTGAAGGTGTCCGGCCACAGGAAGACATGACCCCGGGTGGGCGTCTCCGCGTAGTCGACCCCCTCGCGCATGCCCTGCCGCGTCCCCGCCCTCACCTCCCGTCGCCACGCCCTCGTGAACGTCACCCCGGCCACCCGCGGAATCCCCCGCTCCCCCGCGATCCCGCCCAGCCGCTTCGCCAGCGCCGCCAACGGCCGTACGGAAGCGAGGGAGTTGACCAGCCACGCCGTACGCGTGCGCTCCACCAGCCGTAGCCAGCGCGGCAGCCGGCCCATCGCGTAGTGGGCCGCGGGCCGGCGCCTGCCCTCGTAGTGGTGGTGCAGGAACTCTGCCTTGTACGTGGCCATGTCGACCCCGACCGGGCAGTCCGTGCGGCAGCCCTTGCACGACAGGCACAGGTCCAGCGCATCCCGGACCTCCGTCGACTGCCAGCCGTCGGTGACCAGTTCGCCCGCCAGCATCTCGTGCAGCAGCCGGGCACGCCCGCGCGTGGAGTGCGCCTCCTCTCCCGTCGCGCGGAACGACGGGCACATCACGGACGATCCAGCGGGCTCATGAGTACGGCACTTGGCCACCCCCACGCACCGCCGCACCGCCGCCGAGAAGTCGCCGCCGTCGGACGGATACCCGAACACCACGTCCACCGGCTCGCGGGGCAGGACGGAGAAGCGGAGGTTCGTGTCGAGCGGGGCGGGCCTCACCAGCATCCCGGGGTTGAGGAGGTCGTCCGGGTCCCACACCCCCTTCGCTCGCTCGAAGAGAGCCACCATCTCCTCGCCGTACATCTTCGGCAGAAGCTCCGCCCGCGCCTGTCCGTCCCCGTGTTCTCCGGAGAGCGAGCCACCGTGGGCCGCCACCAACTCGGCCAGTTCCTCCGAGAATTGGCGAAAGCGGGCCACGCCCGGCTCCGTCAGCAGGTCGAAGTCGATGCGGACGTGGATGCAGCCGTCCCCGAAGTGGCCGTACGGCGTGCCCCGTAGGCCGTGCGTGCCCAGCAAGCCCCTGAAGTCCCGTAGATACGCGCCGAGTCGGGCCGGCGGTACCGCGCAGTCCTCCCAGCCCGGCCAGGCCTCCGAACCGTCCGGCATCCTGGTCGCCGTACCGCTCGCGTCCTCGCGGATGCGCCACAGGGCCCGCTGGCCCGACGGGTCGGTCACCACCAGGGAGTCGAGGACGTCGGCCGCGCGGACGATCGCCTCCGCACGCGCGCGTGCCTCCGCCTCCGTGTCACCGCCGGTCTCCACGAACAGCCAGGCGCCGCCCCGGGGAAGGTCGGCCGTGGAACGCACCAGGTCGGCCGCCATGCCCTCGACGGTGAGCGGCGCGAAAGGCAGAAGTCCCGCCGCCGCCTCCGCCGCCGCGCTCTCGTCGGCGTACCCGAGTACCAGCAACGCACGCGCGCGGGGTGCCTCGACGAGTCGTACGACCGCCTCCGTGAGGATGCCCAGCGTGCCCTCGCTGCCGCAGAAGGAGCGGGCGACGTCCGCGCCCTTCTCGGGGAGGAGGGCGTCCAGGGCGTAACCCGAGATCCGGCGGGGGAGGTCCGGGAAACCGGTGCGCAGACGGGCCAACTCGCCCTCCACGAGCGGCCGGAGACCCTCTGGGGCGCCCGCCCAGTCCCGGCCGGGGCGCAGAAAATCACCCCTCGCGGTGATCACGGAGAGTTCGCTCACGCTGTCCGCCGTCGTGCCCCAGGCGACCGAGTGGGAGCCGCAGGAGTTGTTGCCGATCATGCCGCCGAGGGTGCAGCGGCTGTGGGTCGAGGGGTCGGGGCCGAAGCGCAGGCCATGTGGGGCAGCGGCCTGTTGGAGGCGGTCGAGGACCAGGCCGGGCTGGACGACCGCCGTACGGGAGGCGGGGTCCAGGGACACCAGGCCGTTCATGTGGCGGGTGAAGTCCAGGACCACGCCCGTGCCCGTCGCCTGGCCGGCGATCGACGTGCCGCCGCCGCGTGCCACCACCGGCACCCCGTGCGCCCGGCAGGCCGCCAGCGTCGCCGCCACGTCGTCGGCGTCACGGGGCGCGACGACGCCCAGCGGGACGCGTCGGTAGTTGGACGCGTCCATGGTCATCAGCGCCCGGGACGTGACGTCGAAACCGACCTCGCCCCGGACGGTCCTGCCCAGCTCCGCCCGGAGATCCGCCAGTTCCGCCCGAGCACCCACCGACTCCGCCTGAAGATCCACCATGCCCCCAGCATGCACCCGACCACTGACAGTGACCGTCCGGCATCTGGCGAAACGTTCCGGGAAACTTCGCACCCTCGGGGCACCGATTCTGTAAACGCATCCAGAACCTCCCCAGTTCGATCACTAACTCTCATATAGTGACCGGCAGTTGAGCACCCGGTGTCGCTTCTCGCCCAGGAACCCGACGAGCACCCCCCGAGGACACGACCGAGGACGACTGAGGACCACGACCAAAGACGCCCGAGGACCCGACCGAGGACCCCCTTCATGACCGCCCCCATACTTCCCGGCGAACGACCCACCTTCCGCACCATCGCCCCCGTCCCCCTGTTCACCGCCGTGCTGGCCGGGCTCGCGGTCGTCGGCGCGGTCTACGTGACGCCCGACGCGAAGCGCCTCGCGGTCGCCTGCGGTGCCGGCGCCGGCGCGCTGCTGCTGTGCGCGGCCGTCGCGCTCGCCGCGCACGCGTACCAGACGGCCCGGATCACCCGCCGCCGCCTGGAGGCCGTCACGCTGGACGCGGGACGGCTGCTGCAGGAACGGGCCCGGCTGAGCACGGACTTCGACCGGGAGCGCGTGCAGCTGACCGAGGAGCTGACCCACGAGCGGGCCCGGCTGACCACGGAACTCTCGCAGGAACGCACCCGGTTGACCTCCGACTTCTCCCAGGAGCGCATGCGGCTCACCACCTCCTTCGCGGAGGAGCGCATCCGCCTCACGGAGGAGAGCGAGCTGGAGCGCGCCCGCCTGACCGCCGAGAACAAGCAGCTGTCCGAGCGGGCCCGCCGGGACTCCCACGAGCGCGCCGCCGCGCTCTCCGCGACCGCCAACGCGGCGGGCCGTATGCAGGCGTTGGCCACCGGCATGCTCGCCGACCTGCGCGCCATGGAGGAGCGGCACTCCGACGAGGACGTCCTCGCCGACCTGCTCCACCTCGACCACCGCACCGCGCAGGCGGGCCGTCTCGCCGACTCCGTCGCCGTGCTCACGGGCGCCCGCTCCGGCCGCCGTTGGGCCCGTCCCATCGCCATGGAGTCGATCCTGCGCGGCGCGATGGGCCGGATCAGCGGCTACCAACGCGTGCGCGTGCACTCCGCGAGCGACGCCGCCGTCGCCGGGCACGCGGCCGAGGGCGTGATGCACGCGCTCGCCGAACTCCTCGACAACGCCGCGAACTTCTCGCCGCCGAGCGCCGAAGTGCATGTCTACGTAGAAGAAGTGCCCGCCGGGGTCATCCTCTCGGTGGAGGACAGCGGCCTGGTCATGGGCGACATCCAGCTGCGCCGCGCCGAACGCGCCGTCTCCGGCGACTCCACCGAACTGGGCGGTCTCACCGGCACCCGGCTGGGCCTCGCGGTCGTCGGCCGGCTGGCCCGCAAGTACGGCCTGAAGGTGTCGTACCGGCCCTCCGCGCGCGGCGGCACCGGCGTCCTGATGCTCGTACCGCAGGACATCCTGGTGCCCCAGGACGCCCCGGCACCGCAGGTGTCCCTCGACCTCCCCGAGCCGACGACGGCACCGGCGCCCTCGACCTGGCCGGAGCCGGAGACAACTCCCGAACCCGCCGCCGTGGAACAGCCGTGGGTGTCCTACTCCGCCGGGCGCACCCTCGCCG
>NZ_JBHXME010000255.1:0-10373 GCF_042721125.1 Streptomyces sp. NPDC058469 | reverse complement strand
AGCTGGAGGGGCGGCGGGAACTGGAGATCTGGCAGGAGCTGGAGGGGTAGCGGGCGCTGGGAAGGTGGCGGGAGCTGGAGGGGCGGCGGGGGCCGGAGGGGTTGCGGGCGCTGGAACGGCTGCGGGAGTCGGAGCGGCGACGAGCGCCGGAGGGTTGGTCGGCGGCGCGGAGGTCGCCGACGGTTCCGTGCGGCACGGCGCGAGCGATCCCGGCGACGGCCCGGCACCGGCGACCTCGCCCACGGCCTCCCGTCGTCGGCGACGCGCGCGTGCCGCCGACGGCGCCGAGGGTCGTCCCCATCCCTCGGGCGGAGACAGCCGCCGATCCGGGACCGACGGATCGCGTCCGCGCACACCGGCGCGGGGCGCCGCACGCCCCAGCAGCAGCACACGTTCGCGCACCTCTGGGAAGGGCGGTTCGCAGCGTTACGACGCCTGCTCGGAGGCGCCGCAGTCGGGGAGCAAGGGCATTGAGGGGGACGGGTGATCAAGGGTTGGGCGAGTGGAAGGCAACCTCGCCGGTCCTGTGGTCGGCCTGGTGCGTTCGGAGCTTGGTTCCACGCTTGGTTCCACCGGGGCGTCCGGCTGTCGGCGGCGACTCCGCCAGCGGTGAGTGTCCCCAGCGCGCGGGCCAATGCTGGACTTGCTGAGGGGCACGCCGCGCGAGAAGCGGGCGTGTGCGGCCGACGGACCGTGCGCGGGGTCGGCGGTCACCGGGACCGAGGAATTGACGCCAACTGTCCGTCCCCTCCGCCGCGCCGCCATTCGGTCGGCTTCCCAGGCCGCGGGCGTGACCACGAGGAGCCCGGTTCCGTTCACCTGAGTGGCGGAACGCCTGAACGGGTCGTGTCGCCGGACAGCCTTTGTCCTCCCGGAACCGTCCATCCGGCGCCGAACACGCCTGAGGCGCACAGAGCGCAGAAGAAGCCGCCCATGCATCAGCCGACTCCGCCCTCCGCCGCAGACGACCGCCCTCACTCCGGTGAACCCGAACCGAGCCCGAGCCGGGGCACCAGCTCATCGTCTCCGCATCTCGGGAGTTCATCGCCGCCGTACACGGGCACCGCCGATCCTGAGCATCCGCCGCAACCTTCCCGTCCGCCGGTAGAGGCGCGGGCACCCGGCCAGATCCGCCGCCCACCCTCGTTCACACCCCCACGCCAGTCGTCTCCCATCTCCCCACGCCAGACCTCTTCCCTCTCCCCGCCTCAGAACCCTCTGCCATACCCGCCATCCCCGTCCCGCCCGACGCCCCGCCGTTCCCTCGAACTGCCCCCCACCCACACCACCCTGATCTGCGTGGCCCTCCCGGGTCTCGCCGTCTCCACCGAGCAAGGGCAGCTGAACGGCCGGGGGTTGGAGGGGTTCTACCGCGCGGGTCGGCGCGTGCTCGCCCGCTGCCAGGTGAGGGTGGCCGGACGGGAACCACTGGCCGTGCAGGCCAGGATGACGGCGGCCGACCGCGCCCGCTTCGTGGGGACCGTGCGGGTGTCCCCGGACTGCGGCCCGGACCCGGACCTTGTCGTCGAGCGGACCCGGCACGCCGACGGCACCGAGCGCATCACGCTGCGCAGCGTCTCCTGGCGCCCGCTGCGCCTGCCGGTCGAGGTGGCGCTCGGCACCGACATGGCCGATCTGGGCGCGATCGCCGCGGGCAGCGCAGGACCCGAACTGCCCGCCAGCGTGCACGACTCCGGCCTGCGCTGGACCGGCCCCATCGGGAACTCGGCGGTCACGGCCGACCCGCCGCCCGCCGACGCGCTGGCTTCCGCAGGACTCCTGCGCTGGGAGTTCGAACTGCCACCGGGCGGCACGGTGAGCGTGGAACTCCGGGTACGGCCGGACGGCGCGGGACCGGTCCGGGCCGTGGGCCATGGGGCGACAAGTCCCCTGGCCTCCGCACGGGCGACCGGCGACGACCCGCGAGCCCAAGTGCTCCTGCGGACCAGCATCGAGGACCTCCAGGCACTTCTGCTGCGCGACCCCGCGCACCCCTCCGACACACACCTCGCCGCAGGGGCACCCTGGAAATGCGGTCTGGCGCCGGCGGAGTCGCTCACAGCGGCGCGGATGACGCTTCCTCTCGGTACGCGGCTCGCCGCAGGCACGCTGCGGATCCTCGCTCGCACCCAACTCCAGCACGCCGGAGTGCAGTTGGGCATGATCCCCGGACCGCGTCGCGATGCCGGCGCCCATCTGCCGCCGAGCTGCGCGGGGACCGAGGCGACCCTGCTCTTCCCGGTGCTGCTCGCGGAGGCCCGCCGCTGGGGGCTCCCGGAGCAGGAGACACGGGAGCTACTCCCGGCCGCCGAGCGCTGTCTGACCTGGCTGCGGACCACCGTGGGCGACGGCACGTATCTGCGTGACCCGCATCCGGGCGGACCCGTCCGCTGCGAGACACAGGCCCACGCCCACCGGGCGGCGCTGCTCGGTGCCGATCTGCTCGACGCGTTCGGCAGACCCGGCGCTGCGGAACTGCGGCAGTGGGCCCAGGAGTTGCGCACCGCCTTCCGCGCGGACTTCTGGATCGGGGACCTGGGCGGCGGACGCCCGGCCGCTGCCCGGGCTCCGGACGGACGTCTCGTACCGCACCTCGGCGCGACCGCGGCCCACCTGCTCGACACCGGACTGCTGGGCGGTGGTGAGTACGCACCCGGCCTCCTCGACAAGGTGCGGGCCGAACAACTCGCCCGGCTGCTCGGCGCCCCGGCCATGGACTCGGGCTGGGGCCTGCGCGGCCTGGGCGTGAAGGAGCCGGGATACAGCCCGTTCAGTCACCGGAGCGGAGCCGTGCGGGTGGCGGAGACGGCGATCGCCGTCGCGGGCCTGTCCGCCGCCGCGTACGAGAAGGAGGCGACCTCCCTGCTGCGGGGCGTCCTCGCCGCGGCGGAGGCGTTCGGACACCGGCTCCCCGAGATGTACGCGGGGGAGCAGCGCACGGACGGGAGCGCTCCCCTTCCTCACCCGGCGGCCTGCCGCCCGGCGGCCACGGCGGCAGCCGCCGGAGTGCTGCTGCTGACCACCCTCGCGGGAATTCGCCCCGACGCCCCCGCCCGCACGGTCACCCTCCGCCCGGTGCGCAGCGCGCCCCTGGGCGAGATCGGCCTGACCGGGCTGCGGATCGCGGGCGCCCCCTTCTCCGTACGGGTCGGCCGCCTCGGTGTCGCCATGGTCGAGGAGGCGGCCGACGGCCTGCAATTGGGAGCGTGACCTCGGAGGAGGCCGTATCGGGAGACGGCCGGAGGCGGTGGGCGAACCGCGCATCGCACCGAAGTGGATCAGTCGTGGCGGTACCGACGAAGGGAGTGTTTATCGTCAGGCAGACGACTATGATCGCCGCATGTCCTACGACCCGTCAGCGTATCCGCCCTTCGCCGTCACCGTGGACCTGGTCGTGCTGACCGTGCGCCGCCATGCTCTGTGCGGGCTGGCGGTACGCAGGGGCGAGCCGCCGTTCCAGGGACGCTGGGCGCTGCCCGGCGGCTTCGTGCGGGCCGACGAGGATCTGGCACAAGCCGCCGCGCGCGAACTGGCCGAGGAGACGGGACTGCGTGCCCACGACTCGGCCGTCCCCGTCCAGGACAACGGGGCACATCTGGAGCAGCTCGCGACCTACGGCGACCCCAAGCGCGATCCGCGGATGCGTGTCGTCAGTGTCGCCCACCTCGCGCTCGCTCCCGACCTGCCCGCACCCCGCGCCGGTGGCGACGCCAGCAACGCGCGCTGGGCGCCCGTCGAAGAGCTGCTGCAGCAAGGGGGGTTCGGACGCGACGGCGATCCTGCGGCGCCGCTCGCCTTCGACCACACGCAGATCCTGTCCGACGGGGTGGAACGCGCCCGTTCGAAGATCGAGTACTCGTCCCTGGCCACGGCGTTCTGCCCCACCGAGTTCACCGTCGGTGAGCTGCGCCGCGTCTACGAGGCGGTGTGGGGCGTGGCGCTCGACCCGCGTAACTTCCACCGCAAGGTGACCGGCACGCCCGGGTTCCTCGTCCCGACCGGCGGTACGACGACCCGTCAGGGCGGTCGCCCGGCGCAGTTGTTCCGGGCCGGCGGGGCCACGCTGCTCAACCCGCCGATGCTGCGCCCCGAGGTGTGACGCCGTGGTACCTCGCTTGAGGTGATCAACCGTTGCGGAGCGGGCCGTTCGGTGCCCGGAAAAACGGACATAGCGCGCTATCTTGCTGTGGGTGATCCAGGCCTTCGGACTGACCAGCAACGCCCGCAAGGAGCATCCGCCCGCCGTCGACGACGTCTCCTTCGAGGCACGTGCGGGCCGTGTCACCGCACTTCTCGGAGCGCCCGGCGCGGGCAAGACGGCCGCGCTCAGGCTCATGCTCGAACTCCAACAGGGACGTGGAATCACCTACTTCAGGGGCCGCCCCCTGCACCGCATCGCCCACCCGTCGCGCGAGGTCGGCGTGCTCCTGGGCGATGTGCCCGGACATCCGGCCCGATCGGTCCGCGGCCATCTCCGGATGCTGTGCGCCGCGGCGGGCGTTCCGGCCCGGCGCGCCGACGAAGTCCTCGAAGTGGTCGGCCTCGTCAGCCTGCGCGACGAACGCCTCGGCAGCCTCGCGCGCGGCATGGACCGTCGCCTCGGCCTTGCCTGCGCCCTGCTCTCCGACCCGCACACGCTCGTGCTGGACGAACCCGCGGACGCCCTCTCCGCCCGCGAAAGCCGTTGGCTGTACGGCATGCTGCGCGCGCACGCGGCCCAGGGCGGCACGGTCCTGTTCACCACCGCCGAACCCAAGGAGGCCGCCCGCTGCGCCGACCGGGTCGTCACCCTGGAGCAGGGCAGAGTCGTCGCCGACCAGGAGGCCGGAGACTTCGCCCGCACCCGGCTGCGCCCCCGAGTCGCCGTCCGCAGCCCGCACGCCAACCGCCTCGCCGCCCTCCTCACCAAGGAGGCCCGCACCACGCACCGTTCCGTCGAAGTCGTACGGGAGGAGGGCAACCGCCTTTCCGTGTACGGCAGTACATGCGCCGACGTCGGCGAGGCGGCGTTCCGGCACGACATCCTCGTACACCAACTCGCCGACGAGATCGGGGACATGGGGCCGGGCGCCGGAACGGCCCTCCGAGGTGAGCCGGAATCCGTCGCCGAGCCGCGAGTGCCGGACACCTCGTCGACAGCCGAGATGCCGTCGGCCCGGACTGAGGTGCCGCTTGCCGAGCTGCCGGCGCGACTCACAGTTGTGCCGCCCGCTGAGACGCCGACGCCGGCCACCGACACGCTGCCTGCCGAGACTTCACAACCCCACACCGCTGCGCGGCTCCCGACCACGCTGCCCGTCGCCGAGCCACCCGTCGCCGAGGAACCGGAACCCGCCGCCGAACCCCACCCGCCGTACGAGGCCCACGCAGCCGCTGCAAGTGCCCCGACCACGAACTCCCGGCTGGTACCCCTCATCGACCCTGAGGAGTCGGCCGGCATCCATCCCCGCGCGCGTGCTCCACGTCCCTCCCAAGCCCTCACCCTCGACGCCCTGCCCCCGCTCCCGCCCCCCATCTCCGTCCGCTCCGCCCCCAGCCCGCTGCGCCCGCTCCGCTACGAGCTGCGTCGGGCCGCCGGTATCGGCACCGGGTTTCTGACCGGGGTCGCCGTGCTCGTCGTGTCCGCCCTCACCGCGCTGCTGCTTGCCCGCATCGGTCATACCCCGCAGCCGCGTCTGCTGGCCGCGTGGCCGCGGGAGTTGCCCCTGCCCCCCGCTGCGCTCGGTGCGGGACTGCTCGGGGCGTTCGCGTTCGGTGACGAGTTCCGCCACCCTGCCCTGGCGGCGGACCGCGGCACCGTGCCCCGCCGGATGGGGCTGCTCGTCGCGAAGCTCCTCGTCTCCGCGGCCACCGCGCTGCTGCTGGCGTTCCTCACGGTGGGCTGCGACGCCGAAGTGCTCTATCTCGTCTACGGACGGGAGCTCGCGCAGGTTCCCGCCGACTGGCTTTCGACGGGCGCGAGTTGGATCGGCCTGGTCGTCGGCTGCGCCTGGGCCGGAGTTCTGGCCGCCGGCATCTTCCGGTCCACCACGGCCGGGCTCGCCGCGGTGGTCGCCGTACCGATTCTCGTCGTACCCCTCGTGCACAAGGCGTTGGAAGGGCCCGCCGTGCGGACCGCGGAAGGCTTTCCGCTGCGGATGCGGAAGGTGTTCCTGCTGCAGTGGCCCTTCGGGGGAGAGCGTTACCTGTCCGCGGCGGCGCGGGTGATCGCCCAACCCGTGGGCGGGGCACTGACGTTGTCGCTGACCGCCCTGCTCTGCGCGTATCTGCTCACGACCCTGCGTAGCAGGGTCCGATGACGACCGTCCGCACCCTTCGGGTGCCGCTCTGCGCACAACTCCCCGCAGAAAGCCCATTTCTTTCCGATAAGGCGTCAATTGCGACGGGGTGAGCGATCACCCTTTCGTGTGCTTTTCACCAAAGACCTCAAGGGAGTTGGAGACAGCGCCGACAAAGGATCCGTGAGTACCCTTGCGCACACCATGATGACCGCCGCCCGCTCCGCAGACTCCGGTCTCGCCGGCCCGGGCGGACTCGACCGCTACCCCTATGCCGAGGCGCCCGTCACCGAGCGCCTCGGAGCCCCTTCCTGGGACGGTTCCGACCCCGAGCTGGGCCGCGTGGGCCGGCGTGCCGCGGGCAGCCGCGGACGCGGGCTGCACGGCCAACTCGTCCAGCAGCTGGGTCAGATGATCGTCTCCGGGGACCTGGGCGCCGACCGCCCGCTGGTACCCGAGGAGATCGGCCAGCGTTTCGAGGTCTCCCGCACCGTCGTCCGTGAATCGCTCCGCGTCCTGGAGGCCAAGGGCCTCGTCAGCGCCCGCCCGAACGTCGGCACGCGCGTGCGTCCCGTCAGCGACTGGAACCTCCTCGACCCGGACATCATCGAATGGCGCGCCTTCGGCCCGCAGCGCGACAACCAGCGCCGCGAACTGAGTGAGCTGCGCTGGACGATCGAGCCGCTCGCCGCGCGCCTCGCCGCCGGGCACGGGCGCGAGGACGTCCAGCAGCGCCTCTCCGACATGGTCGAGATCATGAGCCATGCCATGGGGCAGGGCGACGCGCTGACCTTCTCCCGCGCGGACGCCGAGTTCCACTCGCTGCTCATCCAGGTCGCGGGCAACCGGATGCTGGAGCACCTTTCCGGGATCGTCTCGTCGGCCCTCCAGGTCTCCGGCGGCCCGGTCACGGGCTGTGACCGCCCGACCGAAGCGTCCCTGGGGCACCACGCCCGGATCGTCGACGCCCTCGCCGCAGGCGACGGTGCGGCGGCCGAGGCGGCCATGCGGCAGCTGCTCATCGTGCACCCCGAGGTGGAGCGCGTGGTGCCCGCTCCGCGCGAACACTGACGCGCGCGGGGTGGCCGGCGTGGTCGAGGTGTGCCGCGTTCTCGTGGCGGCGCCCGGCCGGAGCGCCCGTCTTCCGCCGGACCCCGCAGGATCCTCCAGGGAATCCGGCGGGGTCCGGCGGTGCGACGGGGGTGTCGGATCTCTCTGAGGAGCGCCCGCCACGGCCGTGGGTGACCTCCTCTGCCCGTGTCTGACCGTTTTTGAACGCTTACGGGGTGTGACTCGGGCCACGCAGATTGGGCGTAACGCTCGCGGGCACTGCGCGATGACCTAAGAGGTGACAGCCGCGGAAGGGAATACGGACGCCGTTCAAGGCGCTGTGTTTCTTCCCGGCCCCAGCCCGCGCCGTCGGCCCATCCCCAAGCTGGCGGTCGTCGGCTCCTGTCCGTACCGGACGGGGCCGGAAGCCGTTTTCCATCGTTCCGAGAGGTTGTTCGTGTCGGCCAGCACATCCCGTACGCTCCCGCCGGAGATCGCCGAGTCCGTCTCTGTCATGGCGCTCATCGAGCGGGGAAAGGCTGAGGGGCAGATCGCCGGCGATGACGTGCGTCGGGCCTTCGAAGCTGACCAGATTCCGGCCACTCAGTGGAAGAACGTACTGCGCAGCCTCAACCAGATCCTCGAGGAAGAGGGTGTGACGCTGATGGTCAGTGCCGCGGAGCCCAAGCGCACCCGAAAGAGCGTCGCAGCGAAGAGTCCGGCCAAGCGCACCGCCACCAAGACGGTCGCCGCGAAGACGGTGACCGCCAAGAAGGCCACCGCCACCGCCACACCGGCGGCACCCGTCGCCGACGCCTCCGTCGAGGACGACGCCGCCCAGAAGGCCGCTGCCAAGAAGACGACGCCCGCCAAGAAGGCGGTCGCCAAGAAGGTCGCCGCCAAGAAGACGACGGCGGCGGCGAAGAAGACCAGCGCCAAGAAGGACGACGCCGAGCAGGTCGACGAAGAGGCGACCGAGGAGACCCCCGGCAAGACCGGGGACGAGCCCGAGGGCGCCGAGAGCGCCGGGTTCGTGCTCTCCGACGAGGACGAGGACGACGCGCCCGCGCAGCAGGTCGCCGCTGCCGGTGCCACCGCCGACCCCGTCAAGGACTACCTCAAGCAGATCGGCAAGGTCCCCCTCCTCAATGCCGAGCAGGAGGTCGAGCTCGCCAAGCGCATCGAGGCCGGTCTGTTCGCCGAGGACAAGCTGGCCAACGCCGACAAGCTCGCCCCCAAGCTCAAGCGCGAGCTGGAGATCATCGCCGAGGACGGCCGCCGCGCCAAGAACCACCTCCTGGAGGCCAACCTCCGTCTGGTGGTCTCCCTGGCCAAGCGCTACACCGGTCGCGGCATGCTCTTCCTGGACCTCATCCAGGAGGGCAACCTCGGTCTGATCCGCGCGGTCGAGAAATTCGACTACACCAAGGGCTACAAGTTCTCCACGTACGCCACCTGGTGGATCCGTCAGGCGATCACCCGCGCGATGGCCGACCAGGCCCGCACCATCCGTATCCCGGTGCACATGGTCGAGGTCATCAACAAGCTCGCGCGCGTGCAGCGACAGATGCTCCAGGACCTGGGCCGCGAGCCCACCCCGGAGGAGCTGGCCAAGGAACTCGACATGACCCCGGAGAAGGTCATCGAGGTCCAGAAGTACGGTCGCGAGCCCATCTCCCTGCACACCCCCCTGGGCGAGGACGGCGACAGCGAGTTCGGTGACCTCATCGAGGACTCCGAAGCCGTCGTCCCGGCCGACGCGGTCAGCTTCACCCTCCTCCAGGAGCAGCTGCACTCCGTCCTGGACACCCTGTCCGAGCGCGAGGCCGGCGTGGTCTCGATGCGCTTCGGTCTCACCGACGGTCAGCCGAAGACCCTCGACGAGATCGGCAAGGTGTACGGGGTCACCCGTGAGCGCATCCGCCAGATCGAGTCCAAGACCATGTCGAAGCTGCGCCACCCGTCGCGTTCGCAGGTCCTGCGCGACTACCTCGACTAGGTCGTAGTCGTACGACACGGAAGGCCCGGTCTCCCTTCGGGGAGCCGGGCCTTCGTGCCGGCCGCGGGTGCGGGGCGCGGCGTGCTGGATCACTCTGGGTCTCCCATGACCATCCCAGAGTGAGGAACGTGCATGCGTCGTCCCCTAGCCCGGGCGCTGACCCGGCCGTTGGTCCTGGCGGCCGCCGCGTCCGCCATACCGCTGGTCTCCGCGGCCCCCGTGGCCGCCGACAGCATCGTCGTCGGCGGGTTCCCGGTCGATGTCTCCGTGAGCCCCTGGACGGTGGCGCTGTCCAGCCGTGACCGGTTCGGGGGTACCCGGGCGGGGCAGTTCTGCGGCGGTGCGGCCGTGAGCCGGACCACCGTGCTGACCGCGGCCCACTGCATGGGCGACGACGTCCTGGGGGCGTCGCCGCACCGCGCAGCTGACCTCGAGGCCATCGCGGGCCGTACGGACCTCCTGTCGGACCGGGGCCAGGAGATCGCCGTACGCGATGTGTGGGTCAATCCGGACTACGACCCCGCCAGCAACGCCGGCGACTTCGCCGTGCTCACCCTCGCCGCTCCGCTGCCCCAGAGCTCGGTCATCAACATGGCGGCCGCGGGCGACACCGCCTACCGAGCGGGCACGGCCGCCACGGTCTACGGCTGGGGCGATCTCACCGGCAGCGGCGACTACGCGGGCAGCCTGCACGCGGCAAGCCTGCACGTGCTGCCCGACGCGCGCTGCGAGGAGGCCTATCCGGCCGGTTCCGACGGCACCTACCTCCCCGAGTCCATGCTGTGCGCCGGAGAGGCCCAGGGAGGCCGTGACGCCTGCCAGGGGGACAGCGGCGGGCCGCTGGTCGCCCAGGGGCGGCTGATCGGGCTCGTGTCGTGGGGCAGCGGGTGCGGGCGGGCCGGGAGCCCTGGCGTCTACACCAGGGTGTCGGACGTCCTGCGGGCACTGGGCCGCCACCGCGGCTCGCCAGGGCCGCACAAGGGCGCCTGACAGCGTCTGAGAGGCATCTGCGGATACGAAGACGGGCGGCCCCGCTCCTGTGGTTC
>NZ_JBHXME010000254.1:0-10448 GCF_042721125.1 Streptomyces sp. NPDC058469 | reverse complement strand
GCCCGGCATCAGCCGGTAGCGGCCCTCCGCGCGCTGGTAGCAGTCGACGTTCGTGCCCATCGCTATGTGCTCGCCGAGCCAGCGCCGTGAGCCGAACTGGCGGCGCAGCAGGTCCGGCGCGTTCACTTTGACCACGATCTGCGAGTCGAAGCCGAAGCCGAAGCCGAAGCCGAGGCCGGTGTCGAGGTCCAGGTAGCTGTGCGACTTGCGGGCGAAGCAGTACACGCAGGACCAGCAGTTCGCCGTGGATGCGCCCCCCGGGATTCTCCCGCGCCAGACGCAGCACGAGAACGCGGATCGAGCGCACCGTACGCGGCCGACCCGCACGCTTGGGCCGGGAACGGGCCGCGTGGCGACGCGAGACCAGGTCACGGTGCCAGCGCAGCACAGTGTCCGGGCGCACCAGCAGCCGTGCCCGGCGCAGCACACCGCGCGGGAGCCGGTGTAGCAGCGCGGCCAGGCACACCCGGTCACTCAGGGCGAACCGCACCCGATCCCGGCCGAGTTGGCGTTCCGGCACCGTGATCTGATGACGCAGCGCGAGGATCTCCGCGTCCTTGTCCTGGTTGCTCACCGGCAGCAGCCGCAGCAGGGAGAACACGTTCGCCACACCCAGATAGGCAAGTCGAAGCAGCACGACAGATCATCCTGCCGGGGCACTCACCAGGTGCCCAGAGCACCCGCCCGAGCGCCCGCGTTCGACGCCACCCGTATACCAGCCCGCACCAGGACGGATGAGTTTTTCGGCAGGCGCGGAGTCGGATCGAGCTACGACAATGCACTTGCCGAGTCATTCTTCGCCAGCATCAAGCGGGAACTGTTTTATGGAGATACAACAACCGGCGCCGTCACTCCGCACTCGGTCATATCAGTTCGGTCGAATTCGAACGACGCTCGATCAACTCGGGTAGCCTGAACTCCGCTGCAGCACCAACCGCATCACCGACATCGTCAAGGCCGTCCTTGTCCTCCACCACGCATCACCGTGATGTTGGAAAACCCTCAGTGAATCGACCCCCGATTTCCCTCATTGGTCCTCTTATTCGGCGACTTACTGCGGTCCGCACATCGCCATAGGACCGAACAGCTTCGACAGCTTGGACCGGCCGCTTATCCTCAACTTGCGGTAGACCCGGGTGAGATGCTGTTCCACGGTGGACACGGTGATCCACAGTTCGCGGCTGATGTCGCGGTTCGAGCGTCCTATCGCGGCAAGCCTCGCTACCCGCAGTTCAGCCTCGCTGAGCTCCTCAAGATCGCCGACAGAATTGCTGCCGGCCTGATGGGGCACCCTTTCGGGCTGGCCCGGACGCATGTCATCCCGTGGTTCAAAGCGCTGGCCGACGCCGTCGTAGGTGTGCTGCAGTTCCCTTTCCGCCCGGAGCAGTTCGACGGAATCGCCAGCGGTCCTGAGCCGGTCCACCGCGCGCAGCAGCAGCCGCACCCGCTCGTCCTGCTCCGCGGTGGCGGCCAGTAGACGCAGTGCCATGCCCGCTGTCCTGCCGTCCCGGCACGCAGGCTGCTCCAGCCAGTCCTGGAGCACCTCGCGCGCGCCGGTCCTGTCGCCCCTGATCAGTAGGGCCTCGGCCGTGCTGGCGGGCAGCGGGACGGGCACGCCCATCTGCACGTTCCACACATCCAGCCGGTGGCGGCAGGCGTGGAAGTAGTCCAGAGCCTCGGTGATCCTGCCACTGGCCATCGCCAGTCGTCCGAGGGCGTGCGCATAGCGGACACCGACGGCCGTCTCCAGCATCGCCTCCGGTATGGGCCGCGCGGCGTTGTCCACAGCCTCCCGCACTCGGCCCAGTTCGAGGTTGGCCTCGATGAGAACCGACAGCGGGTACCCGACGAGCAGGCCCCAGCCCTCGTTCCGAAGCAGCGTGACCGCGTTCTGCGCCAGCTCGATCGCGGCGTCAGAATCGCCACTGCGCAAGCACACATCGGCCCGTACAGCCTGCATTTCAGCCAGGCAGGCCGTGGCACCCCGGTCGCCGAAATGCTCGATCAGCTCGTCGCACCAGGACAGCGCCCTGTCGCACCGGCCTCCGTAGGCCAAGGCAAGAATTGCCGCGCTCATCGTCTCCAGCGGCCTGACGCCCAGTCTGCTCTGCCGGAGCACCTGCTCGGCCGCCTCCGCGCTCTCCTCGTCGCCACCCCTGACCCACACCCGGGCGAAGATCTGGCCCGTGTCAAGGCGCGGTGCCCCGATACCGGAGGCCTTGGTGTACCAGGCTCGCAGACTGTCCGAGGTGAGGAACGGCGGGCACGCGGCGCCGTACCAGCGCCGGAACGTCAACTCGAGTTCTAAGCGTGCCTCTTGACCGAGGGCGATGCCGCTCGTCATGGCGTCTTCCATGACACTCACCGCGCCGTCGGCGTCCCCGCGGGACACCAGGAGTCGTACGAGGGAAACTACGTCCCGGTCGATGAGCCTGCCCGCGCGCAGCGCCTCCCGGAGTAGCGACAGGAACGAGAGCGCGGCGGTGGGATTGGTCTGCAGTGTGAGTTTGAACAGCTGCCGCAGGACCACGCGACGCTGGTCGGCGTCGTCGGCCGCGTCCAGCGCCAGGCCCAGACAGCTGAGCGCGGTCGTGGAGTCCCCCTTGCCCAGGGCCCGTTCGGCCGCTTCGGACAGCACTCGCGGAGCCCAGTCGCCGTCCGCGCGGGCTGCGGCGAGCAGATGCGCGGCAACATCGGCAGCGTCTTCTCCGGCGTCGTACAACAGGCCGGCAGCGCCCAAGTGCATCGCCGACCGTTCCTCGGCCGACATGCCGGCCAGGATTACGGAAGCGACCTCGCAGGAGCCCAGGCGGTCGGCGCGGATGAGACCGGCCCGGGTGAGGACCTCGATCGAATGCCCGACCTGTGCCGCATCGAGATCCAGCAGCCGACTGAGCCGCGAAGGGGAGGCGTGCTCGCCGAGCACCGCAATGCCGCAGGCTACGTCGAACATCTGGGGTTCCCCGCGGTGCAGACAGGTCACGACGGCCCGGCCGAACCGTTTACCCACACCGGGACCAGGCGCCCCCTCGTGTTCCGTTGCGAGCTGTAAGTCCTCGACCAGGGCGTTGACGAGGGTCGGGTTGCCGCCGCTGAGGTGGTGGAGCCTGCGTGCGAGCCAGGCGGTGGTAGACGGATCAGTGATCGTTGCGAGCAACGAGCGGATCTTTTCCTCGGTCATCAGTTTCAGCTGGATCCGCAGGTGTGGCTGCCGGGTGACCTCGGCCCGGCACGGTGGCTGGGCAACCCACGGATACTCCCATTCGCTGAGGATCACCAACAGGCGCCGAGACCTCATCCTGTGCTGCAGGTAGAGCAGAACCTGCAGAGAGGCAGGGTCCACGAACTGCAGATCGTCGACGCAAATCACGACGTGTCTCTCGGTGCACAGCTCCAACAGCATCTGGCAGATTTCCCGCAGCGCCGGTAACTCGGCCGGTGAGTCGAACGTAGGAGCGCCGAACTCCTGAAAGGACCGGCCGATGAGCCGGGATATACCGTCGGTGACGTCATTCGGAAGATCCGCGTGATGAATCAGCTGATCGACCACCCCCATCGGCAGTCCCTGCTCGGCGCGTGAGCCAGTAGCCCAGAGCACGAGTGCGTCATGTCCTGATGCCGATTTCCAGAATTCATGAAGAAGGCGCGTTTTGCCGCCTCCTAATGCGCCGCTCACAAGAACGAGCTGACCATTTCCGGCGGCAGACAGCGACATTAAATCCCGCAGAATACGGGACGCCTCACCGTATTCGACGAAGAACATAACAGCAAACCCCCGTGTGAAGTAGTTGCCATGCCCGATCGAGGCCAAGTGAGACTCGCCGCACAGAACCCCCGATTAACACAAAGGACACATGCGTGTCCCGTGTACCTCACTAGGCGTAGTTTAGCAACTCACATAGAACAGAACGGAACAAAATATCAAAGCATGGCAAAGAATGGAGATTTATCACTCTGTGTGATTCGTCATGGACGAAGCGTGACTGCCCTGTCGAGTCAGGTCCGGAAGGAGAGGGGGTGAGGTAGGAGGCCGTAGGGGTTGCCGTCCAGCGGGACCCGGCTGAAGGCTGAAAGCAGGGCTGGAGGCTGTCGCTCTTCGCCAAACACCGAATCCAAGGACCTCGGCTGATGTCGGTAATCCCCCAAAACCACGCGTCGGCATGGGCACGCAGCTTTCAACCTGCGGACGAGCCGGCGCCGAGAATGGTCTGTTTCCCTCACGCGGGCGGGGCAGCCAGCTACTACTTCCCGGTTTCTCGTGCGCTGGCAGGAAAAGTGGAGGTCCTGGCCGTGCAGTACCCGGGGCGTCAGGACAGGCACAGGGAACCCGCGATCAGCAACATCCACACCCTGGCCGCCCAAGTGTTCCGCGCCCTGCCCAAGGGCAAGGTGGGCCGCACCTGGTTCTTCGGTCACAGCATGGGAGCCGCGCTCGCGTTCGAGGTGGCGAGGCTGATGGAAGCAGAGCTGAACGAGACGCTCACCGGGCTCATCGTCTCCGGCAGGCGCGCACCCTCCCGCATCCGAGAGGAGGCCGTGCACCGTCAGGACGACGCCGGGCTCATCGCCACCGTCGCTGCGCTCGGCGGCACGGACCCCGCCACATTCGCCGATCCGGAAACTCGCCGCCTTTTCCTGCCGGCTCTGCGTGCCGACTACACCGCCATCGAGACCTACCGACCCGTCGGCATCCCTCGCGTCACTTGTCCGATCCACGCCTTCGTCGGAGACGCGGACCCGCTGACCACGTTGGAGGAGGCCAAGGCCTGGCGCGAGCACACCAGCGGCACTTTCTCGATGCGCGTCTTCAAGGGCGACCACTTCTATCTGACGGCCCGCGCAGACAAGGTCGTCGCCGAGGTGTCCCAGCTCATCCTGTCCACTCCGTCACATCCATGATCGAAGCCGTCCTGCCGGCGCAGGCGGCTGCCGCAGAGGCTTTCGGCGACGAGTTCAGCGAAGCTCCGCTCTACGATGCCGAAGAAGCGGTGGTCGCGCGCGGTTCCCGGTCGGCGTCGTGACTTCGCTGCAGCCAGAGCTTGCGCCCGGCGAGCTCTGGCATCACTCTCCGCCCCGCCGGCTGCCCTCCTTCCCGACGAGCGCGGCGCCCCTGTCCGGCCTTACGGGTTCACAGGTTCCCTCACCCGTTGCGCTGGACACGGAGCGGCCGCAGTGGCAAGAGACACCGATCTGATGTCCATGGGCATCGACGCCGAGCCGCACGCTCCCTTACTCCGGGGCGTTCTGCCGCATATCGCGTCGCATGCGCGAAGGAATCCCTTTACAAGGCATGGTTCCCCCTCGCGCACTGTTGGCTCGACTTCCTTGATGTAAAAGTCACCCTTGAATCAACGGGACAATTCGAGGCCCGGCTGCTGATCCCGGCTCCGTCGTCCTTTCCCGTATCCACGACCGGGCGCCGGCAAGTCGCCGATGCGTTCATCACCACGGCCCTGTCCGTGTCAGCGCGTCATGACACCCGGTTGTTGACGCGGCTGATGGGTGGGGGCGGGGAGCGCCAGTAGACGAAGAAGCTGCTGGTGGAGCAGGTGTCACACCGCGTGGCCTTGATGGCGCCCGGCGGAGAGGCCGCCCGCGCTCGCACCTGGGCTGCCGCGCGCTGTCGGCGTCATCGTCTCGATCACTATGCGTACAGACCCCCGCACACGTTCCGGTCGGCCGCTCTGCTCGGCATTCATGATTCCGAGATCGCATGGCCTATGACGATTCCTGTATTCGCTGCGGTGATTTGGGGGTTCTTAAGGGCGGGTGGTTAGGGTTGCAGTATTGTCTAGGTGGCGGGGAGGCATGGTGGGACCGATTGTCCGGATGCCGGGCGGAATGGTGCTGGATTCCGCCGGGCAATGCCAGGGCTGTGTGTTCGCCGTGGCCAATGTCCCTTTCCTCGTCCCCCAGCCGGAACGCGCCGGGCCGCCTCCGTCACATCCCGATGTCAGCGGGGCCGGAGCCCTGACCTCGGGGGAGCGGGACGCCTGGCGGAAGTTCGTTGACGGCCTGTCCGGGCGCGATGACGAGGGGGCGGGATGGCAGAGCGACGGCCGCGACTGCGTGCGGTGACCAACGAGCGGGATCTGCGGACGGTACTGGGCGGCTTCCCGAGCGGCGTCGTCGCCGTGTGCGCGCTCCGCGACGGCGCACCGGCCGGAATGGCGGTGAGCTCGTTCACGTCGGTATCGCTGGAGCCCGCCCTGGTGTCGGTGTGCGTATCGGTTACCTCACGGACGTGGCCGGAGCTGCGGGAGAGCCCGGCGGTCGGGATCAGTGTCCTGGCCGAGGGGGATGGCGGGATCTGCCGCGACCTCGCGGGGCCCGCCGCCGAGCGGTTCGGGCGGGTCGAGTGGGCCCCGGTCGACAGCGGCGCGGTGCTGCTGCCGGGCGGGGTCGCGTGGCTGGAGTGCGTGGTCGCGGACGAGATCCTCGCCGGGGATCACCTCGTCGTCCTGCTGGAGGTTCGGGCCGTAGCCGACTATCAGGGCGAGCGCCCGCTGGTCTTCCACCGCAGCAGGTTCCGGGCGCTCGCCGGATAGGTCAGGTGAGGCCGTCCAGAGCCTTGGCCAGGTGCGGGCGCCGGCTCACCTTCAGCTTGCGGTAGACCCGGGTGAGGTGCTGCTCGATGGTGCTGACGGTGATGCAGAGCTCGGTCGCGATCTCCCGGTTGGAGTAGCCTGCCGCCGCCAGCGAGGCGACCCGCTGCTCGGCGTCGCTCAGCTCCATCGTGCCCGCCCGGTCGTCACCGGTGGGCCGCGCCTGCGACGGAGCATCGGACGGAGTCTTCATCCCCGTACGGGCGATCAGCGCGCCCGCCCGGCGCCAGGTGGCCTCGGCGCCGGCCAGGTCGTTCTGCGCCCGCTGGGCCCGGCCCAGGTCGATGAGGACGGTCGCCAGGCCGACGAGGTCGGAGGTCTGCTCGGCAGCCGCGACCGCCTGGCGCAGCATCGCCACCCGATCGGCTCCGTGCGACAGCATGGCATGGATCCGCAGGGTCGCGCCGCGCGTGCGCAGATCCCACGGTTCGGTCAACGCCAGCTGCTCGGCCAGCAGGGCGCGGGCGTAGGTGGTGCGGCCGAGCCGCAGACCGGCCAGGGCCGCGCCGTTCCGCCACGGGATCAGCGCGGGCTGGTCAATCTCCCAGGAGCGCATGAGCTCGCCGCACGAGTCGTAGTCGGCCAGCGCCGTCAGATGGTGGCCGATGGCGGCGTGGTGCCCGGCCCGCGCGTACATGTAGTAGAGGCCGGGGAGGGTCTCGAACATGCCGTCGGGGAGCGGTACCGCGAGCAGGGCCGCGGCCTCGTCATGGCGGCCCCGGTCGGTCGAGGCATTCACCGCGCTCGACAGCGGCAGGCCGATCGCCATCCCCCAGCTGCGATTCGACAGCAGCGACAGCGCGCGCTGGGCGTGCGCGTCCGCGGCGGTGAGGTCGCCGCGGCGCAGATCGATGATCGAGAGCGCGGTCGACAGCAGCGCCCGCCACGTCACCGAGCCGCGGCGTTCGGCCGCCTGTAACAGGATGTCGATCCAGGTTCCGGCACGGTCCAAGCGATCGGTGTAGACGAGCATCGAGAGGGCCGACAGCGCGGGGACCAGCGCCGAGTCGTCGAGCCGGGTGTTCAGCAGCGACTGCTCGGCCGTGATGAGCATGTGGTCGTCGATCTCGATGCCGGGGATGGCCGCGGTCCCGGCCGTCCGGACGTCGTCGGGCGGGCCGGCCTGCTCGGGGACGAGGGACGGGTACAGCCAGGAGCGGAACCCCTCCGCCCAGTCCGGCGGGGCGCCGAGGTCGACTCCGCTGGCCAGCAGCGCGAGGGCGTTCTCGCGCTGACCGTGCCAGAGCAGACAGGTGACGAGGTTCTCGGTCTGCGAGGAGGTGAGCCTGCCACCTCTCGCCGCCTCGTCGAGGTCGGGCAGCAGCCGGACGACCGAGAGCGGGTCGATCTGCCATTCGGCGGCGGCCAGATCGGAGGTGATCTGGGCGTGCTCCGGCCCGCCCCGCGCGGAGGCCTGCCGGGCCAGCCGCAGGTAGCGGACGGCGCGGGGAAAGTCGCCGCGCTCCTCCTGGCCGGCGGCGTCCCGGAGGACGTCCACCATCCACGGCTCGTCGATGTCGCCGGCCTTCGACAGCAGCGCGGCCAGGCGGGTCGGCGGCGCGCCGTCGTCCCGCAGTACGGCCGCCGCGCGCAGCAGCAGCTCGGCCTGCCGCTTGGCCGGGATCTTGGACAGGACGGCGTCGCGGGCGGCGTCGGCGCGGAACCCGTCGCCGAGCAGCAGTCCCGACGCCTCGAGGGACTGGAGCCCCTGGACGGCGACGGTCGGGTCGATGGTGAGGATCTCGGCGAGCAGTCCGGGGGTGGCCACGTCGCCGAGGACGGCGACGGCCCGCGCGAGCTCGGCGACGGTCGGATGCCCCCGGTGGAGGAGCCGCCACACGGCCGTCGCGAAGTGGCCTCCCGGCACCGAGGTCCCCGCCGGGGGCCGGGAGGCGCGGGCGTCGGCGACGAGCGCGGACAGCAACAGCGGATTGCCTGCGCTGAGCCGGACGAACCCGGACGGCTTGACGTCCTGCGTGATCGGCCGCAGCGCGCGCCGAACGGCGTCGGCGGCGGCCGGCGGCGGCAGCGGTCCCAGCCGTATGTGGCGGCAGTGGGGCTGGCTGCTCATCTCGGCGGAGAACTGGGGACGCTCGTCGAGCGGGCAGGATGACAGCGTCATCGCGATGAGGATCGGCGCGGTCTCCAGTCGCCGGGTGAGGTAGAGCAGGCTCCGCAGCACCTCGGCGCCCGCGTGGTGGGTGTCGTCGATGCCGATCACCACCGGGGTGCGGTCGGCGAGCTCCTGGACGGGCCGCCAGAACCGGTGCAGTTGCGCCGCCGAGGGCGGGCGGCCCCCCTCCACCCATATTTCGGACAGGTACTCGGCTGCCGATGACGGGATACGTGGATGCAGCAGGAGCTGACCGAAAAGTTCGGCGGGATCGTCATCGGCGCGCGTCGCGGAGGCGCCGAGGAAAACGGCGCCCCGTGCCGTCGCCTCCTCGCCGAAGGTGCGAAGCAGACTGGTCCTGCCGTAGCCGCCGAGCCCCGTGATCAGAGCGGCGCCGCCCTTACCGTGCAGGACGTCGGACAGAAGCGAAGAGAGGATTTCGAACTCAGCTTGGCGTTTCAACGTGACACGCACCCCCCGATGGCGCCAGGCACTGGATGAGATATGCGATGGTTCCCGGGACCTGAACGCGATCAGTTTTGCTGCCGACGGACCTCGTCGAGGCGGCTCAGGCCCTCCAGCGCGACGCCTGTGTCGAGACCGAAGTCGATGAGGCAGGCGAGATCGTCGACATCGATGTCCTCCAGCGCCTTCACCGTCTTCACCGCGTCCTGCACCGTGCCGAACAGGCCGCCGGTGTCGAAGTAGCGGTCGAAGGAGCGGGAGATGATGAAGTCGACGTCGGCGGGCGTCAGCCGGTTCAGGTCGACGCCCGGCATGTCGGCGCTGATGGCCCGCGCGAACAGGCCGATGGAGCTGCGGAGGTAGGCGCTGAAAGGGTCGTGTACCAGCTGCCTGACCTCGTCGCGGTCGGTCCCGATGTAGGTGTGCAGCATGAGGGCCACATGGCCGCGGGTGCCGTGGTGCTCGGCGTGGGTGTCCCGGTAGGCGCGGATCTTCCCGGCGAGGCCGTCGAGGTCCTGCCCAAGCAGGTGGCTGAGCACCCCGACGCCCAGCTCGCCGGCCTGCCGGAAGGTCTCGATCGACCCTGCGCTGGTGAGCCAGATCGGGAGTTCGGGCTGGATCGGCGGCGGGAAGATCCGCACGGAGGAGGCGGCCCCGGTGCCGTCGGTGAACTCCAGCTCCTCCTGCCGCCACAGGCGCCGCACGGTCTCGACGGTCTCGACGAGGATGCGCTTGCTGTCGGCGAAGTTCTCCGGCCGCAGGGCGAAGTCCACGGCGTTCCATCCGGACGCGAACGAGACCCCGGCGCGGCCCCCGGAGAGGTTGTCCAC
This sequence comes from Streptomyces sp. NPDC058469, assembly GCF_042721125.1. NCBI lineage: Bacteria > Bacillati > Actinomycetota > Actinomycetes > Kitasatosporales > Streptomycetaceae > Streptomyces > Streptomyces sp. NPDC058469. Next base: position 435 of record NZ_JBHXME010000254.1, on the reverse strand, counting down.
GACCGACCATTCCTCGGCGATCCGGACGGGGTGGTGCAAGGGGGCGACCACGCTGCCGGCGCGAATGGAGACGCGCTCGGTGATCGCTGCCACGGCGGCCGAGGTCACCGCGGGATTGGGGTAGAGACCGCCGAAGGAATGGAAATGACGCTCAGGTGTCCACACGGCTGAGAATCCGTGGACATCGGCGAATCGCGCACCTTCGAGAAGGAGCTCATATCTGTTCTGCGTAGCGTTTCCTGTGTCGGCGAAGTAGAACAGACTGAAATCCACGGTGAACTCCGTTTCCATCCGAACCATCGGCCAATGGCACGATAATCAGAGGAGCGCGGATGCTGACCCCTAAACCTCCCCCTATCCTCCGGAGGGGCGGGCGCGTAGGGGTTTTCGGGCGGTGACTCCCTGACTGAAAAGGCTTCGGCCGGACCGCACGGG
>NZ_JBHXME010000253.1:0-10934 GCF_042721125.1 Streptomyces sp. NPDC058469 | reverse complement strand
CTCGTCCTCAAACGCCGGACGGGCTGAATATGGCCGACCGGGTTGATACGCGAACGCCGGGGGGGTTGAGGAGATCATCCTCACCCCACCCGGCGTTTCTGTGTAGTTGGGGCTCACGCTTCCGCCTTCTGCGGCTCCGCCGCCACCGGCTCGGGCACCGGTACCCGCAGCCCCCGCAGGGTCCGTGTCGCCGCGAACGCCGCCCCCAGCAGCAGCACCGCACCGGCGATCGCCGCGCCGTGCATGCCGTCGGTGAAGGCCTCCCGTGCGGTGGCGATCAGGGCGTCTCCCGTGCGCCCCGGCAGGTGCCGGGCGACGGCCAGGGCGCCGCCGAGGGTCTCGTGGGCCGGGGCGGGGGCCGAGGCGGGGATGCCGTGGCGGTAGACGGCCGTACCGATGGAGCCGAGGACCGCCATGCCGAGCGCGCCGCCGAACTCCGCGCCCGTTTCCATGAGGGAGGACGCGACGCCGGCCTTCTCCACCGGGGCGCTGCCCATCGCGAGGTCCATGATCTGGGACATCACCATGACGATCCCGGAGGCGAGGACACCGGCGGCGGCCAGGACCAGCCAGAGGGAGTCGGTGCCGGTGACGGCGAGCATGCCGTAGCCGCAGGCGGCGATCGCGAAACCGGAGGCGACGACGTAGGCGCGGTCAACTCCCTTCTGGACGAGGGTGGTTGCGAGCGGGGCGGCCATGCCGATCGGTACCGAGGGGAGCAGGGCCCACAGGGCCGCCTCCATCGAACTCTTGCCGAGCACCGACTGCAGGTACTGCGTGGTGAAGAGGGCCGAGCCCATCATGCCGAAGGCGGAGAGGAGGTTGAGGACGACGGAGGGGCCGAAGCCCCGGGCACGGAAGAGGGTGGGGTCGATCATCGGGGACGCGGTCGTGCGCTGGCGGTGGACGAAGAGGGCCGCGAAGAGCAGACCGACGGTGATCGAGACGACGTACTGGACGTGCCAGCCCTCGGAGGGGATCTCCTTGAGGCCGTAGATCACGGGCAGGACGCCGGCCAGGGACAGCGGGACGCTCGGCCAGTCGAAGCGGCCGGGGGCGGGGTTCTTGGACTCGGGGAGCAGGAACGGGCCGAGGACCAGCAGCAGGGCCATCGCGGGCAGGTTGACCAGGAAGACCGAGCCCCACCAGAAGTACTGGACCAGGACACCGCTCATCACCGAACCGAGCGCGACACCGGCGGTCATCACGCCGGACCACAGGCCGATCGCCTTCGCGCGCTGGCCGGGGTCGGTGAACATCGTGCGCAGCAGCGCCATCGTCGAGGGCATCAGGGTGGCGCCGCCGATGCCGAGGACCGCGCGAGCGGCGATGAGGGTCTCGGCGCTGTTCGCGTAGGCCGCGATGAGCGAGGCGGTGCCGAAGGCGGCGGCGCCGATCAGGAGGAGCCTGCGGCGGCCGATGCGGTCGCCGATCGAACCCATCGTCATCAGCAGGCCGGCCAGGACGAAGGCGTAGATGTCGAAGATCCACAGCTGCTGGGTGCCGCTGGGCTCCAGGTCCGCACTGATCGCCGGGATGGCGAAGTAGAGGACGGAGACGTCCATCGAGACGAGGAGCAGGGGGAGCATCAGGACGCCGAGTGCGGTCCATTCCCGGCGCCCGGCACGGGAGTTGGTGGTGCTCGCGGGGTTCGTCGAGTTCGTCATGGCAGTGAATGTACGCGCGTCCTAAACGCTTGTCTAGTACGGATGTATAGATCGTCTGTATAGGACGCGTGTATGGATCGGCGGTACGATGGCGGGCATGGGACACCGTGAGGATCTGCTCGAAGGCGCGAAGCGCTGCCTGCTGGAGAAGGGGTTCGCGCGCACCACGGCGCGCGACATCGTGAAGGAGTCGGGGACGAATCTCGCGTCCATCGGCTATCACTACGGCTCGAAGGACGCGTTGCTCGCGCAGGCGTACATCGCGCTGGTAGAGCAGGCGTCCGACGGTTTCGAGGGGAGCGAGGGCGGCACGGAGGTCGGTGGCGAGCCCGGTTCGCCGGAGCGGTTCCGGGCGGTGTTCTCGAACATCGTCGCCAGCATGAGCGAGCCTGGTTCGATGTGGGGGCTCGGCATGGAGATCATGACCATGGGCGACAAACTGCCCGAGGTGCGCGACCAGTTGGCCCGGGCGCAGCGTGAAGGTGGGCGGGGCATGGTCGCGCTGATCATGAGCGTGCCCGAGGCGGACGTCTCGGACGAGACCGCGGACTCCCTCGGCGCCTTCTACATGACGCTGATCACGGGGCTCATCGCGCAGTGGACCTTCGACGCGAAGAGCGCACCGGACGCGGAGCAGCTCACGGAGGGGCTGCGCCAGGTGGTGGAGGGGGTGCGGAAGTCACAGTGATCCGGCGGGGGTGCGGAAGTCACGGTGATCCGGGGGTGTGCGGAAGTCACGGTGATTCGGCGGGTGTGCGGAAGTCACGGTGATCCGGCGGGTGTGCGGACGTCACGGTGATCCGGGGGGTGTTCGCCGGTCCCGTAGCGCCGGTGCCACCGCGCTCAGCATCAGCAGCGCGGTCAGTGCGAAGGCCCACGGGTAGCCGGTCAGGCCGGCCGTGATGCCGAAGCCTGCCGCGCCGAGGCCCATGCCACCGTCGTAGGCCAGGTTCCACAGGGCGCTGACCGTGCCGTAGGAGGCGGCGGAGACGCGCGTGTACATCAGGGTCAGCGTGGCGTTCTGGGTGATGCCGAAGCCGGCGCCGAACAGGGCGGTGCCCGCGATGACCGCTACCGGGTCGGTAGTTGGGGCGATGACGAGGACGCCCGCGGCCGACAGGAGCAGGCCGGGGAGGACGAGCCGCGCGGTGCCGTGCCGGTCGCCGTGGCGGCCCGCCAGCCAGCGCGTCATGGTCGAGGCGGCGGTCTGCGTGAACAGGGCCACCGCGATGACTCCGGCGGACGCCGACGGTACGGCCAGCGGCAGGAAGGTGACCACGATGCCGGCGGCGGTGGCGGTGGCCGCGAAGACGAGGACCGGCCGTAGCAGGGCGCCCGTGCGCAACCCCCGTACGACACCCAGCGGTTGCTCGGAACGGTCCGCTCGGTGCGTACGGTCCGGCAGTCCGAGTACGAAGACGATCGCGGCCAGTGCCGCGAGGCCGCCGGTGACGGCGACCGGGCCGTAGCCCACGCGTCCGGCGAGCCACAGTCCCAGCGGCAGCGCGACCAGCGACGGCACACCGGACACCACACCCACCAACGCGAGCCCCTCGCCCCGGCGTTCGTCCGGGATCAGCGACGCGGTGAGGGCACCGCCCGCGACGATCGTCAGCGCGAAACCGAGCCCGCGTACGAAGCACACCGCGACGATCCACGCGGCCTGCCCGGAGACGGTCAGCACCAGCGCCGGGGCCCCGAGCAGGAACAGCCCGGCGATCAGGGTCAGCCGATAGCCGTACCGGGTGACGAGCCGGGGCGTCACCAGTTCCCCGAGAACCGTCGCGAGCATCAACGAACCGGTCGCGAGCCCCGCCGCACCCCCACCGCCCCGCTCGGCGGCATACGCCGGTACGACCGAGAGCAGCAGAAAGAAACTGAGGGTGGCACCGACCATGCTGACGAAGCGGAGGAGCAGGGGGCGGGTGAGGAGTGGGGGGCGCGTGCCCGAAGTGGCTTCGGGGTCAGGGGAATTGGGGGAGTTGGGGGAGCTGGGGGTTTTCGGGGTCGGGCAGTCGGGGGGCGGGCCGGTCGTCATGACGTCGACACTAGAGTCCGGCCGGGGCGTCGGTCAGCTCCAATTCCGGGCCACTGGACTGGTTCGACGAGCGTGCAAGGCCTGGCGGCACGTCACGCCGCTCCCTCCTCCCACATCACCCACGGCCGTTCGATCACCTCGGCGTAACTCGTGTGCCCGGGATGTTCGCGGAGGTGGGTGAAGGCCCAAGTCTGGGGTTCCGTCGGGTCGTTGCTCGGTGGTGACGTCGCGGCGCACTCGGTGTCGTCGTTCTTGAGCGCGAGGCAGCGGAACGCGTACCTGAGTGGTGGGGCGTCGGTGTCGTGGTCGGGCCGTAGCGTCCAGTTGACGAAACGGAACGTGCGGCGGACAGGGACGGTCACAGGATCTCGCCTCGGCTTCTGGCGTTCGCGCGGGCGGTCTCGGCGCGCAGGCGTTGTTCGGGGGTGGGGGGTTGGACGTCCTCGGGGGCCACGGTCCACTCCGTGCCGCCGGTGACTCGGCGCAGGGACCACGCGCCGCACCACTCGCCGCGGAACTCCCCGATCCGGCCCTGAGCGTCCACGACCAGGGTGCCGACAGCCGGAATGGGGGGAATTGGTGGAGACGGTGGAGGGGGCTCGGATCTCACGGTTACGTTCTCGTCGGGCACGGCCGCTCCTCTCCGTAGTGCTTCCACTACTCAGGGGGTTCAGCGTGACCTTCGGCAGGGAACCATTCAACTTGTCGGACGGGAACGAAAGGTTGGTGAAAGTCCCTTGAACCGAAGGGAATTGGATCCCGACAGCTCACCCCAGGCGGCGTTCGGCGCGCGTCTGCGCAGCGCACGGGAGGTGCGGGGGTGGACGCAGGAGAAGCTGGCCGAGGAGATGGGGTACTCCAGTACGCACATCTCGTCGGTCGAGGTCGGGCGCAAACTTCCTACCTTGCGTCTCGCGCGTAGTGCCGACGCCGCATTGGGAACCGGCGACATGTTCGAACGCGCGTGGCGCAAGGTGCGGCACGCCGGACTCCTCGAAGGATTCCCGCAGTTCATCGACCACGAGGCACAGGCGGCCGAGATCCGGTTGTACGAGGTCGGTGTCGTCCCCGGTCTGCTCCAGACACCGGACTACGCGGCGGTACTCGCGCAGGGCGTCGTCAAGCGCGGAGCCATCACGGACGACCAGGCCGAGGAACGCGTCACGCTCGTCGCGGAACGGCAGGCCACGCTGGTGAGGACGCCTGCGCCGTTGGTCTTCGTTGTGCTGGACGAGAGCTGTCTGCGTCGGCCGGTCGGTGAACCCGCGGTCATGAACGCCCAGTTGGACCGGTTGCTGGAGTTCGCCGAGCTGCCGAACACCGTGCTCCAGGTCGCCCCGTTCGCCATGGGCGAGCGGCGGCCGTTCTCCCTGCCGGTGTCGCTGCTGACGCTGCCGGACCGCTCGCTGGTGTCGTACGCCGAGTCCGCCCACCGGGGCCATCTCGAACGGGAAAGCCTGTTCGTACTGCCCCTGCTGACGGCCTACCATCAACTACAGGCCCATGCCTGCTCGCAGGCGGAATCCGTGGCCATGATCAGCCAGCTGCGAAAGGGCACCCCGTGACGACCGAAACCCCCCAGTGGTTCACCTCCTCCTACAGCGAGAACGGCGGCCAGTGCCTTGAGGTCGCCACCAACCTTGTCGCCTCGCGCGGCGTGGTCCCCGTCCGTGACTCCAAGAACCCGAGCGGTCCGGTTCTTGACCTTCCGGCCGGTGCCTTCTCCTCCTTCGTGGTAAGCGTGCGGACGGGTCGGTTCGACACCGACACAGCCGCTGTCTGACCGGCCCGCCTATCAACTCCCCAAGCCCCGCCCCGCCTTCGGACCGAAGACCCGGAAGCACCGGAAGAAGGTGGGGCGGCGCTCTCTCGTGACGTCACCCACACGGGCGGTATCGCCGCCGTTCACCCGTACGGCCCCTGCGGGGGTTCCGCGGCTCCTCCATGATCGCCGTGCAAGCAGGCACCGCACGGAACGAGGAGCAGGCAATGGACGTACGCAGGAAGATCACCATGCTGGCCATGGCGGGCGCGCTGGCGCTGGGGATGGCCTCGGCGCAGTCGCCGGCGAGTGCCATCTCGGTCGCCACCTCGGCGAAGTCCGCGAGGGCCGAGTGCGGTGTCCGTTCCGACGCCCGGCTGCACTGCGGCAACAAGGCCGGCGCGAAGGGCTACGCGGACCGCTCCTACCGCTCCGCGACCCGCGGCCAGTTGAACGGCACCTTCAGCTGGTTCCAGTGTTGGGGCCACGGCGACCCGCACCCGGGCGGCAACGACATCTGGTACTGGACCCAGCTCGACAACGGCGCCTGGGGCAACGTCCCCGCGGTCGACGTCTCGACCGGCCAGGACCCGGCGCCCGGTCTGCAGCAGTGCTGATGTGCTGAAGCACTGAGGTGCGGCAGCGCTGAAGTCCTCTACAGGCGGGCCGACTTGAGTGCCATGTGGAGCAGCAACCGGTCCTCCCCGTCGTCCAGGTCCAGCCCCGTCAACTGCTCCACCCTCGACAACCGGTAGTACAGCGTCTGCCGGTGAATTCCCAACTCGGCTGCCGCGCGCCCCGCTTGGCCCGCGCAGTCGAGGTACACCTCGGCTGTGCGGGCGAGTTCGTGGTGGGTGGGGGAGAGGAGCGGGGCCACCGCGGGGTCGTGGGGGGACTCGGGGGAGAGGGAGGTCAGGAGGCGGTACGGGCCGATGTGGGACCAGTCGGCGACCGGGGCGAAGCGGGGTTCCGCGAGGGCGGCGCGGGCTGCCGCCGTGGCTTCCTGCCAGGCGGTGCCCAGGTCCGTGAGGCCGATGCGGGGGTCGCCGATGCCCGCCGCTCGGGGGACGGACACGGACGTCGGCTGGTGGGGGGCTTCCTTCAGGAGGCGGGTCGCCGCCGTTTCCGCCGGGAGTCCTACGTCCGTCGAGCGGAGCCGGATCAGTACCGCCAGGCACTGCTGCTCCGCCGCACCCCACGGCACCGTGCACAGCGCCGTCGCGTGCGGCACCGTACGGGCCGACGGGGCGTCGTCCGGGTCGGCGGACGGCCAGGGCGCGACGCAGACCACCGCGTGCGGGCCGTCGCCGCGCGGGCCCAGGGCCGTGCGGAGGGCGGCCACCGCCATGTCCCGTTGCCAGCCGCGTTCGGCGGTGAGGACCGCGCGGAGTTCGCGCGTGAGGTCGGCGCCCGCCTGTGCCTCGTCCGCGAGGAGCGCGCCGATCCGGCCCGCCACTTGCATCGCCGCCGCGAGCCGCGTCTCGCCGGGGCCGGGATCGTCGTCGTCCAGGAGCCAGACGTAGCCGAGGACGACACCCCGATGGCGCACGGGGAGGCAGATACGGCCGCGGTAGACGCCCGCCTCGGGGGTCGGCGGGATGCGGACCGGGCCGGTGGCGCGGGTGATGCCGAAGCCCTCGAACCAGGTGCGGATCGCCGTCGTGGAGCGCCGGGTCAGGATCGAACGGGTGCGGACCGGGTCCAGCGCGGACGGGTCCAGGTCGCCCTCACCGTCGTAGGCCCCGAAGGCGATCAGCTCGAAGTCGCGGTTCTCCAGGGTCGCGGGGGCGCCCAGGAGCTCCGAGATCTCGTCTACGAGCTCCTGGTAGTCGCCGGTGGAATCGGATGTCACCCGGGCATTCTCCCGCATTCTCGCCGTGCCTTCATACATCTGTCTGAGATCTGCGGCACGGATGCGTGACAGCTGTCGATGGCCGACGATCGGAGACATCCCTAGGTTTCACGGTGGTTCTCCGTCTATCCATTCGGTTCGTTCGCTGTTGTGGAGGTGCCCCGTGCTGGGTCCCGTGATTCTCGCCGCCTCGCGCAGCGATCAGATGCGTCGGCTGATCTCGGCGGCGCCGGTGACCAAGCAGGTCGTCGACCGTTTCATCCCCGGTGAGACCGTGGACGAGATCGTGCCGATCGTCCAGGACCTCACCGCCAAGGGCCTTGAGCTGACGATGGACGTCGTCGGCGAGGACATCACCACCCCCGAGCAGGCCGCCGCCGCCCGCGACGCCTATCTGCGGCTCGTCGACCGCCTCAAGGAACTCGAACTGGGTACCCGGGCCGAGATGTCGATCAAGCTGTCCATGTTCGGGCAGGCGCTGGACGGCGGTCACGAGCTGGCGCTCGCCAACGTCCGGCCCGTCGTCGAGGCCGCCGCCGCCATCGGTACGACCGTCACGCTCGACGCCGAGGACCACACCACCCTCGACTCGATGTTCGCGATCCACGAGGAGCTGCGGAAGGACTTCCCGCAGACCGGCTGTGTCATCCAGGCCTACCTCTTCCGCACCGAGTCCGACGCCCGCCGCCTCGCCGAGGCCGGCAGCCGCGTACGGCTCGTGAAGGGCGCGTACAAGGAACCCGCCGAGGTCGCGTACCAGCAGAAGCACGAGATCGACAAGGCGTACGTCCGGATCCTGCGCATCCTGATGGAGGGCGAGGGGTACCCGATGATCGGCTCCCACGACCCGCGCCTCATCTCCATCGGCCAGGAACTCGCCCGGCGGGCAGGCCGCAAGCTCGACGAGTACGAGTTCCAGATGCTCTACGGCATCCGCAGCGACGAGCATCTGCGGCTCGCAGCCGAAGGTCATCGCATGCGCGTCTACACCGCCTACGGCACCGACTGGTACGGCTACTTCATGCGCCGCTTGGCGGAGAAGCCGGCCAACCTCCGCTTTTTCGCCCGCAGCATGCTGACCCGGGGCTGAGAGATGACGCACGCACCGAGGTTTTTCCGCCGGGGGTCCGGGGGTTGTCCCCCGGGAAGGCACAGCATGCGCCGCCTGGCGGAGAAGCCGGCCAACCTCCTCTTCTTCGCACGCTCCACCCTTACCAAGGGCTGACCCCAACACCCGCTCACGTACAAGGAGTTACGGATCTCATGGACGCTGTGACCCAGGTCCCCACCCCCGTCAACGAGCCGGTGCACGGCTACGCGCCCGGTTCTCCCGAGCGCGCCCGTCTCGAGGTCAAGCTCAAGGAGCTGGCCGAGAACCCGATCGACCTGCCGATGACCATCGGCGGCGAGCGGCGACTGGGCGGCGGCGAGCGCGTCGACGTCGTACAGCCGCACAACCACAAGGCGCGGATCGGGACCTACGCCAACGCCACTCAGGACGACGCCCAGGACGCGATCGACGCGGCCCTCGCCGCCGCGCCCGCTTGGCGCGCCATGTCCTTCGACGACCGTGCCGCGATCATCCTGCGTGCGGCGGAGCTGCTGTCCGGCCCGTGGCGCGAGACCCTCGCCGCGTCCACCATGCTCGGGCAGTCCAAGACCGCTCAGCAGGCCGAGATCGACTGTCCCTGCGAGCTCGTCGACTTCTGGCGCTTCAACGTCAAGTACGCCCGCGACCTGCTCGCCGAGCAGCCCCCGGCGAACTCCCCGGGCGTCTGGAACCGGCTCGACCACCGCCCGCTCGAAGGCTTCGTCTACGCGATCACGCCGTTCAACTTCACGGCGATCGCGGGCAACTTGCCGACGGCTCCGGCTCTCATGGGCAACGTGGTGGTGTGGAAGCCGTCGCCGACGCAGACCCATTCCGCCGTGCTGCTCATGCAGTTGCTGGAGGAGGCGGGTCTCCCCAAGGGCGTCATCAACCTCGTCACCGGTGACGGCATCGAGGTGTCGAAGGTCGCCCTGGAGCACCGCGACCTGGCCGGCATCCACTTCACGGGCTCGACCAAGACCTTCCAGTACCTGTGGAAGACGGTCGGCAACAACATCGAGAAGTACCGCTCGTACCCGCGTCTGGTCGGCGAGACCGGCGGCAAGGACTTCGTCGTCGCCCACCCGAGCGCGGACCGCGCCGTGCTGAAGACGGCGTTGACCCGGGGCTCCTTCGAGTACCAGGGCCAGAAGTGCTCCGCGTCCTCCCGTGCGTACATCCCGGCGTCGATCTGGAACTCCGGTTTCAAGGAGGAGTTCGCGGCCGAGGTCGACTACCTGACCATGGGTGACGTCACCGACCTGTCGAACTTCGTCGGCGCGGTCATCGACGCGCGCTCCTTCGCCAAGAACAAGGCGGCGATCGACCGCGCGAAGGCGGACCCCAACTGCACGATCGTCGCGGGCGGTTCGTACGACGACTCGGTCGGCTACTTCGTCCGCCCGACGGTCGTCGAGTGCAGCGACCCGGCCAACGAGGTCTTCACGACGGAGTACTTCGGCCCGTTCCTCGCGGTCCACGTCTACGAGGACGAGAACTACGACGAGATGCTGACCCAGATGGAGTCGGTCTCGGACTACGCGCTCACGGGCTCGGTCATCTCCAACGACCGTGCGGCGGCGGCCTACACGATGGAGAAGCTCCGCTACGCGGCCGGCAACTTCTACATCAACGACAAGTCCACCGGCGCGGTCGTCGGCCAACAGCCCTTCGGCGGCGGCCGCTCCTCCGGCACCAACGACAAGGCCGGCGCCCCCCAGAACCTGATGCGCTGGACCCTGACCCGAGCCATCAAGGAGACCCTGGTGGCGCCGACCGACTACGGGTACCCGCACATGGGCTGAGACCCAGGAAAACCGCAGGCCCCGGGACGCCCGCAGCGGGCAGACTCCCCGCCATGACCCGTACGCGGAACGACGACACGGTCACGGCGGACGACGGAGTACGGCTGTGGGCCTCCCGGTCCGGGTCCGGCCGTGGCACACCCCTCGTGCTGTGCCACGGCGGGCCCGGGCTGTGGGACATGTTCGACGACGTGGCCGGGATGCTCGACGACCGTGCCACGGTGATCCGTTGGGACCAGCGCGGCTGCGGGCGCTCCGAGTCGTGCGCGGGCCCGTGGACCACCGACCGGTTCGTGGCCGATCTCGACGCCGTGCGACGGCACTTCGCGCTGGAGCGGACCGTGCTGCTCGGCCACTCCTGGGGCGCGTCGCTCGCCCTGAGCTACGCGCTCGCCCATCCGGAACGGGTCGCCGCGCTCATCTACGTCAGCGGCACGGGCATCGGACCGGACGCCGACTGGCACGCCGACTACGAGGCGAACCTCCTCGCGCGCCTCGGCGAGGATCCCCAACGGCTCGCCCGCTGGCGGGAGTTGCCGAACACGAGCCGCGAACGGGCAGTCCTCCAGTGGTCGACAGAGTTCGTGGACCGGGAGCAGGCGATCCAGCACGCCGAACAGATGGCCTCCCCCTGGTTCCCCATCAACTCCCCCTGCAACAAAGCCCTGAACGCCGAGGCGAAGCAGACCTCGGGGACCCCCCTGGGGCACCTTCTCCATC
>NZ_JBHXME010000252.1:0-11246 GCF_042721125.1 Streptomyces sp. NPDC058469 | reverse complement strand
GGCGCGGTCGGTGCTGGGTGGTGGTGTGCGGTTGTTGGCGGGTTATGGGGTGACGGAGGCGGCGGTCGATTCGACGTTCAGTGAGTTGGGTCGGGTGGGTGTGGTGGATGGTCCGGTGCCGATTGGTGGGCCGTTGCCGAATGCGCGGGTGTATGTGCTGGATGGGCGGTTGCGTCCGGTGCCGGTGGGTGTGGTGGGTGAGTTGTTCATTGCTGGTGGGCAGTTGGCGCGGGGGTATGGGGGTCGTGGTGGGTTGACGGCGGAGCGTTTTGTGGCGGATCCGTTCGCTGCGGACGGCAGCCGTATGTATCGGTCGGGGGACTGGGTGCGGTGGCTGGTGGAGGGGGAGCTGGAGTTCCTGGGGCGGGCGGATGAGCAGGTCAAGGTCCGTGGTTACCGCATCGAACCCGGCGAGATCGAAACAGTTCTGGCCGGCCACGACAGGATCCGGACCGCGGTCGTGGCGGCAAGGGGTGACGACGCGGACCGCCGACTGGTCGCCTACCTCGTGCCGGCGGCCCAGGGGGAAAGCGTTCCGTCGGTAGGCGATCTGCGGGCGTACGCCGGTGAGCGGCTGCCCGACTTCATGGTCCCGTCGGTGTTCGTCGAGCTTGACGAACTGCCCCTCACCCCGAACGGGAAGGTCGACCGGGCAGCGTTGCCCGAACCCGACGGCCTACGCCCGGACTTGGAAGGCTTCCTCGCTCCCGCCACGGCTACCGAGGAACTGCTCGCCGGAATCTGGGCACAGGTCCTCGGCGTCGACCGGGTCGGCACCCACGACAACTTCTTCGAACTCGGTGGGCACTCGCTGCTCGCCACTCAGGTCGTCTCCCGCATCCGCACCGTGTTCAGGGTCGAACTACCCCTCTCCGCGTTATTCGACCGGCCCACGGTCCGGGACCTGGCCGCGGCGGTCGAGAACTCGGCCAAGGGGATCTCGGCGCCGCCCGTCACGCCCGTCAGCCGTGACGAGCCCCTCCCGCTGTCCTTCGCGCAGCAGCGGCTGTGGTTCCTGAACCAACTGGAACCCGGCTCACTCGAGTACAACGTGCCGCTCCTGGTGCGATGGCCGGGCGACCTGGACGTCGAGGCCCTGGTCGCCGCACTGAGCGGAGTGCTCGCGCGGCACGAGGTGCTGCGGACCAGGCTGGTGGCTGACGCGGACGGGGTGGTCCACCAGGTCGTCGACCCGCCGGCGCCGATTCCGATCTCGGCCACGGACGTGTCCTGGTACGCCGATCCGGTGACGGCTGCGCGAGGACTGGTGGAGGCGGAGGTGATGACGCCGTTCGATCTGGCGGCCGGGCCCCTCATCCGCGCCACGCTCATCCGGGTCGCCGCCGACGAGCACGTGCTGACGCTGGCCATCCACCACGTGGCCTTCGACGAATGGTCGGTGCGGATCCTCCGCCGTGAACTCTCCACCCTGTACGAGGCGTTCCGCGCGGATGAGCCGGATCCGCTGCCGCCGCTGCCGGTGCAGTACGCGGACTTCGCGGTGTGGCAGCGCGAGTGGCTGACCGGAGACGTAATCAACGACCATCTCTCCTACTGGCGGCGGCAGTTGAAAGATCTGCCCGCACTCGAACTCGCCACGGACCGACCACGTCCGACTGTTCGGTCCACCGAGGGAGCCGTCACCGAGTTCACCGTCTCCGCGCACACGGCTGATGCCCTACGAGCGCTGTCCCGCAAGAGCGGCACGACGATGTCCATGACCCTCCTGGCCGCCTTCGACGTGCTCCTGGGCTGGTACGGCGACACGGACGACGTGGTGGTGGGCACGCCGGTGGCGAACCGGAACCGGGCCGAGACGGAAGACCTGATCGGCTTCTTCGTCAACACGCTGGTACTGCGGACCGATCTCGCCGGCGACCCGTCCTTCAAGGAGTTGCTCGGACGGGTACGAAACGTTTCCCTGGCCGCGTATGCCCATCAGGATCTGCCCTTCGAACACCTCGTGGACGACCTTGTCGTGGAACGGGACCGGTCCCGCACGGCGCTCTTCCAGGTGTTCTTCAACTACACGCCTGATCACAGCGACCACCGCGCGGACCACGAGGCGCACGACGGCACCGGCTCCGACGGATCCGCGATGGCCGCGCCGGCCACGACATCGGTGAACTTCGACCTGTCACTGATGCTGGGAGACCGCGACGGCGGCCTGGCAGGTGCGATCGAGTACAGCACCGCGCTGTTCGACGCGGCGACCATGGAGCGAATGTCCGAGCACTTGGTCGCGGTGTTGGAAGCCGTGGCGGAGGATGCGGGGCGGCGCGTCAGCGAGGTGTCGGTGCTGACTGGCGCTGAGCGGCGGCAGGTGGTCGAGGAGTGGAACGGGGCTGTCGAGCCGCTGCCGACGGCAGGTGGGGCGCATGAGCTGATTGCCGGGCGGGCGTTGGCTGGTCCGGATGCGGTGGCTGTGGTCGCCGGTGGTGAGGTGCTGACGTACGGCGGACTGCTGGCCGACGCGAGTCGGCTGGCGCATCACCTGCGGGGTCTTGGGGTTGGTGCGGAGTCGGTGGTGGGCCTGTGCCTGCCGCGTGGCGTCGACATGGTGGTGGCGATGGTGGCGGTGTGGCAGGCAGGCGGCGCCTATCTGCCGTTGGATCCCGAATACCCCGTCGAGCGGCTGGAGTTCATGCTCGCGGACAGTGGTGCGAGGGTGCTGATCGGCCACCGATCGGTGGCCGAGGTGGCCGGGGGGTTGCCGGTGGATTCGGTGGTGTGGCTGGACGATCCGGCCGTCACCGAGGGCTTGCCGACTACGGCCCCCGAAGTCCCCGTACGACCGGACCAGTTGGCGTATGTGATCTACACGTCGGGGTCGACGGGTCGTCCGAAGGGTGTGCAGGTCGCGCATCGCAGTGTGGTGGGCATGGTGACCGCGCTGGGCCCGGTGCTGGGTGCCGACCCGGGTGTGCGGGTGTTGCAGTTCGCGTCGTTCAGTTTTGACGCGGCCGTGCTGGACATCGCGGTGACGCTGGCCTCGGGTGGCGCGCTGGTGGTGGCGAGCAGCGCCGAACGCACCGCTCCGGAGGCGCTGACCGGGATGATCGGAGCCCAGGGCGTAGACGCGGCCAGCGTGGTGCCGTCACTGCTCGGCGTGCTCAACCCGGACGAAGTCCCCGGTATCCAGACGCTGTTGCTGGGTGCGGAGCGCCTGACGCAGCCGGTGGCCCAGGCATGGGCGCGGGACCGCACGCTGGTGAACACGTACGGTCCGACCGAGGCGACCGTCATGGTCACCGCCAGTCCGGTCGACGCGGACCTTCTGGTGGCTCCGTCGATCGGTGCGCCGGTGGCGAACGCCCGCCTGTATGTCCTGGACGCGCGGTTGAACCCGGTGCCGGTCGGGGTGGCGGGCGAGGTGTACATCGCGGGCCCGCAGCTCGCCCGCGGCTACCGTGCCCAGCCCGTGCTCACCGCGGAGCGTTTCCTGCCGGACCCGTTCACCGCGGACGGCGCCCGCATGTACCGCTCCGGCGACCGGGCCCGCTGGCTCGCGGACGGGCAGCTGGACTTCATCGGGCGAGCCGACGATCAGGTCAAGGTCCGCGGGTTCCGTATCGAACCCGGTGAGATCGAAGCCGTACTCGCCACCCACCCCCAGATCCGTACCGCCGTCGTGACAGCCTTCGGCGACACCGAAGACCGCAAGCTCGTGGCCTACCTCGTCCCCGAGGAGACGTCGGAGGGCATCCCGGCGGTCAATGACCTGCGGGACCACGTCCAGCGGAGTCTGCCGGCCTTCATGGTCCCGGCCGCGTTCGTCGAGCTGGCCGCGCTGCCGCTCACCCCCAACGGCAAACTCGACCGCTCCGCCCTGCCTGAACCGGACGGTGCACGGCCGCAGTTGGACGAGTTCGAGGAGCTGTCCGGCGACGTCGAGGAGGTGTTGGCGCGTCTGTGGGTGCAACTGCTGGGTGTGGACCGGGTCGGGGCTACGGACAACTTCTTCGAGCTGGGCGGGCATTCGCTGCTCGCCACCCAGGTGGTCTCCCGGATCCGGGAACTCTTCGAACTCGACATACCGCTGGCCGCGCTGTTCGACCAACCGACCGTGCGAGGTCTGGCAGCCGTCGTCGAAGAGCGCATCTTGTACGAGATCGAGCACATGTCAGAAGCCGAAGTACTGCGGAGCCTGGACGTCCACGAACAGGACGCAGAGGCTGACGAGAACGGGGTTTCCTCATGACCATGTCCCCTGCGGAATTCCTGGAGGGGCTTGAGAGCAGAGGCGCCCGCTTCAGCGTCGTCGATGGCCGGCTCAGGTTGTTCGCCCCGAAAGGTGTGCTCACGGACGAGCTCCGGGCCCGCCTTCAGGGCTTCCGCGACGAGATCATCGCGTTGCTGACCGACCGTGCGCCCGAACAGAACACCGGACATGGACCTCGGATGAGGATCGCGGACCGGGCCGAGCAACTGCCGTTGTCCTTCGCGCAGCAGCGGCTGTGGTTCCTGGACCAGCTCGATCCCGGCTCGACCGAATACAACGTGCCCATGCCGGTACGCCTCGGCGGTGCGCTGGACGTGGTGGCGCTCAACGCCGCCCTGAACGCGATCGTGGCACGGCACGAAGTCCTGCGGACCCGGCTCGTCTCCGGCGCCGACGGCGTGCCGTGCCAGGTGATCGACCCGCCCGCGCCCCTCCTGCTGCCGGTGGCCGACGTGTCCGGCGAGGCGGATCTCGGCGCCGCGGCATGGGTGTTGATGGCGGCGGACGTGGCGCTCCCGTTCGACCTGGCGGGTGGGTCGCTGATCCGGGCCCTGCTGATCAGGTTGGCCCCGGACGAGCACGTACTGGCGCTGTCCATGCATCACGTGGTCTTCGACGAGTGGTCGAAGGGCGTCTTCCAGCGCGAACTGTCCGCCCTGTACGAGGCGTTCCGCGCGGGTGAGCCGGATCCGCTGCCGCCGCTGTCGGTGCAGTACGCCGATTTCGCGGTGTGGCAGCGGGAGTGGCTGGAGGGGGAGGTCCTGGAGGTCCAACTCGCCTTCTGGCGCGACAAGTTGGCAGGTGCTCCCGCGCTCGGACTGCCCACCGACCGGCCGCGGCCGCCCGTATGGTCACCGGCAGGCGCGCAGACGCGTTTCACCGTCCCGGCACGGACCGCGAACGTGTTGCGAGAACTGTCCAGGCGGAGCGGCACGACGATGTTCATGACGCTGCTGGCGGCGTTCAACGTGCTGCTCAGCCGCTACGCGGACACGGACGACGTGGTCGTGGGCACGCCGGTGGCGAACCGGAACCGGGCCGAGACCGAGCAGATGATCGGCTTCTTCATCAACACCCTGGTGATGCGCACCGATCTGTCCGGCGACCCCACCTTCGATGAACTCCTCGTCCAAGTACGGGACATGGCGCTCGACGCGTACGCGCACCAGGATCTGCCGTTCGAGCAGCTCGTCGATGCCCTTGTCACCGAGCGGGACCGGTCGCGCAGTCCGCTGTTCCAGGTGCTGTTCAACTACTTCACCGAGGACGGGCAGCAGCGGCGGGACAGCAGCGGGCTGTCGGTCGGCGGTGTCGAAGGCGATGTGGTCGCCAAGTTCGATCTGCGGCTGATGTTCACCGACGGCGGCCGTGAGCTGACAGGCGTCCTTGAGTACAGCACCGCGTTGTTCGACGCGACGACGGTGGAGCGAATGGCCCGGCACCTGGTCCTCCTGCTGGACGCCGTCGCCGACGACGCGGGTCGGCACGTCGCCGATCTGCCGGTGCTGACGGACGCCGAACGAGACGTCCTGGTACACGACTGGAACGACACGGCCGAGGCTCTGCCCGCGGTGGGCGGGGTGCACCGGTTGATCTCGGAACGGGCGGCCGCGGGCCCGGACGCTCCGGCGATCGTCTTCGGTGAAGCGTCGCTGACATACGGTGAGTTGATGGCACGGGCGAACCGGCTCGGCCACTATCTGCGTTCCGTGGGTGTCGGCCCCGACACCCTCGTGGGCCTGTGCCTGCCGCGTGGCGTCGACATGGTCGTGGCGATGCTGGGGGTGTGGCAGGCCGGAGGAGCGTATCTGCCGCTGGACCCGGAGTATCCGGTCGAACGCCTCGGATTCATGCTCACGGACAGCCGGGCGACGGTGCTCGTCGGCACCAGCGACATCCTGGACGAGCTGCCGGTCGGGCGGCTGCGGACCGTGGTCCTGGACGACCCCATGGACCGCGCTCAGCTGGCCGGCATGCCGACCGGGTCACCCGAAGTACCCGTACAACCGGACCAGTTGGCGTATGTGATCTATACGTCGGGGTCGACGGGGCGGCCGAAGGGCGTACAGGTCGCGCACGGCGGTGTGGTGAACCTGGTGCGGGCCCAGGGACGGGCGTTCGGGGTCGGGGCTGGGGACGCGGTGGTGCAGTTCGCGCCGTTCGGCTTCGACGCCGCCGTCTCCGAGGTGTGCGTGACGCTGGCGTCGGGTGGCACGTTGGTGGTGGCGACGGCGGAACAGCGCGCCGAGCCCGAGGCGTTGGCGGCTCTCGTGCGTGAACGAGAGGTTCGGGTGGCCACGTTGCCGCCGTCGTTGCTGGCCGTCCTGAACCCCGGCGACCTGACGGGCCTGCACACGCTGGTGACGGCGGGTGAACGGCTGGAGGTCGGCGTGGCCGCCGGATGGCGGACCGAGCACCGGCTGCTGAACGCGTACGGTCCGACCGAGGCCACGGTCTGCGCGAGTATCGCGACCGTCGATCCGGACGGCCGGGATGCGCCGCCGATCGGTGCCCCGATCGACAACACGCGGACGTACGTCCTGGACGAGCGGCTGAACCCGGTACCGGTCGGTGTGACAGGCGAGCTGTACATCGCCGGCGCGGGGATCGCGCGCGGCTACGGCCGCCGCCCCGGGCTGACAGCCGAGCGTTTCGTGGCGGACGCTTTCGCGGGCGACGGCTCGCGGATGTACCGTTCCGGCGACCGGGTGCGCTGGCTGGCGGACGGGCAGCTGGAGTTCCTCGGCCGCGCCGACCAGCAGACCAAGGTCCGCGGATACCGGATCGAGCTCGGCGAGATCGAAACGGTTCTCGCGACTCATCCGGCGATTCACACGGCAGTGGTGACCACGGACGGCGAGGCCGCCGACCGTAGGCTGGTCGCCCACCTCGTCCCCGCCGACCAGGCCGAGGGCATCCCGCCCGTCACCGACCTGCGCGCCTTCGCGGGCGAACACCTGCCCGCCTTCATGATTCCCTCGGTCTTCACCGAACTGGCCGCGCTGCCTCTGACCGCCAACGGAAAGATCGACCGGGCCGCGCTCCCGGCGCCCGACGCCGTCCGTCAGCACCTCACGGGCTACGTGGCTCCGGCGAACGTGACCGAAGAACTGCTCGCCGGAGTCTGGGCCCAGGTCCTCGGCCTGGCCCGGGTCGGCGCGACCGACGACTTCTTCGAACTGGGCGGACAGTCGCTCCTGGCCACCCAGGTGGTCTCCCGGGTCAGGGAAGTGTTCGGGGCGGAGATACCTCTGGCCGCGCTGTTCGACCACCCGACCGTGCGTGCCCTCGCGGCGTTGGTCGAGACCGCCGCGCCGCGGACCTCTGCACCGCCGATCGTGACGGTCGGCCGGGACCAGGACCTGCCCCTGTCGTTCGCCCAGCAACGGCTCTGGTTCCTCGACCAGATGGAACCGGGCTCCGGTGAGTACAACGTACCCATGCCCGTCCCCTGGCCCGGCGGCCTGGACGTGGAGGCTCTGGGGAGGGCACTGAGCGCGGTCGTGGCGCGCCACGAAGTCCTCCGCACCCGGCTGGTGGTGGACACCGACGGCGTACCGCACCAGGTGATCGACCCGTCCGAGCCCTTCCCCCTGACGGTCGTCGACGTGTCCGACCGAACCGAACCCATGGCCGCCGCCCGCGAATTGGTACTCGTCGACGCGGTCACCCCCTTCGACCTGTCGGGCGAATCTCTGATCCGCGCCACCCTGATCCGGGTCGCGGCAGACGAACACGTGCTGGCGCTCGCGATGCACCACGTCGTCTCCGACGAGTGGTCGCGGTTGATCCTGCGCCGCGAACTCAGTGCCTGTTACGAGGCGTTCCGCGCGGGTGAGCCGGATCCGTTGCCGCCGCTGTCGGTGCAGTACGCGGACTTCGCGGTGTGGCAGCGGGAGTGGCTGACCGGAGAGGTGCTGGGACAGCAACTCGCCTACTGGCGATCGCAGTTGGCCGACCTTCCGGTCATGGAGCTGCCGACTGACCGGCCCCGGCCGGCGGTGCGGTCCTCCGAGGGAGCGGTGGCCGGGTTGCGTATCGAGCGTGAGACGGCGGAGGCGTTGCGGGCGTTGTCGCGCGAGTGCGGCGTGTCGATGTTCATGACGCTGCTGGCGGCCTTCGATGTGCTGTTGGGGCGGTATACGGGGTCCGAGGATGTGGTGGTGGGCACGCCGGTGGCGAACCGGAACCGTGCCGAGACGGAGGACCTGATCGGGTTCTTCGTCAACACCCTCGTCATGCGGACTGATTTGTCGGGCGACCCCACGTTCACGGAGTTGTTGGGGCGGGTTCGGGAGTCGGCGCTGGGTGCGTACGCGCATCAGGACGTGCCGTTCGAGCAACTGGTGGACGAGCTGGTCACCGAGCGGGACCGGTCCCGCAATCCACTGTTCCAAGTCCTCTTCAGCTATGTCGCCGGGGAGAGCGATGGCGACGCCGGCGCGGTTGCCGAGCCCCAGGGTGCGGCGGATGCAGTGGCCGAGGCGGGGGCGAGTGACGAGACCGGCTCCAGTGGCCTTCCGGTGAAGTTCGACCTGGCGGTGACGCTTGGCGACAGCAGCGATGGCGCTCTCACCGCGACGATCGAGTACAGCACCGCATTGTTCGACGCGGCGACGATGGAGCGGCTTGGCGGGCATCTCGGTGTGCTGCTGGGCGCGGTGGCGGAGGATGCGGGGCGGCGTGTCGGCGAGCTGCCGGTGCTTGGTGCGGGTGAGCGGCGGCGGGTGGTCGAGGAGTGGAATGGGGCTGTTGAGCCGCTGCCGGGTGTGGGTGGGGTACATGAGCTGATTGCGGAGCGGGCGTTGGCCGGCCCGGATGCGGTGGCTGTGGTCGCTGGTGGTGAGGTGCTGACGTACGGCGGGTTGATGGCGCGTGCGAACCGGCTGGCGCATCACCTGCGGGGTCTTGGGGTCGAGGCGGAGTCGGTGGTGGGGCTGTGTCTGCCGCGTGGCGTCGACATGGTTGTGGCGATGCTGGCGGTGTGGCAGGCGGGTGGTGCGTATCTGCCGCTGGATCCCGAATACCCCGTCGAGCGGCTGGAGTTCATGCTCGCCGACAGCGGAGCCAGGGTGCTGATCGGCCACCGATCGGTGGCGGAGGTGGCTGAGCGTCTGTCGGTGGAGTCGGTGGTGTGGCTGGATGATCCGGCTGTCACCGAAGGCTTGCCGACTACTGCCCCCGAAGTGGACGTACAGGCAGGTCAGTTGGCGTATGTGATCTACACGTCGGGGTCGACGGGGCGTCCGAAGGGTGTGCAGGTCGCTCATCGCAGTGTGGTGGGCATGGTGACCGCGCTGGCTCCGGTGCTGGGTGCCGGGCCGGGTGTGCGGGTGTTGCAGTTCGCGTCGTTCAGTTTCGACGCGGCCGTGCTGGATGTGGCGGTGACGCTGGCGTCGGGCGGCGCGCTGGTGGTGGCGAGCAGTGCTGAGCGCACGGCCCCGGAGGCGCTGACGGGGATGATCGGCGCGCAGGGTGTGGATGCGGCGAGCGTGGTGCCGTCCTTGCTGGGTGTCCTGAACCCGGATGAAGTCCCCGGTATTGAGACGTTGTTGCTTGGTGCGGAGCGTTTGACCCGGCCGGTGGCTCAGGCGTGGGCGCGGGGCCGCACGCTGGTGAACACGTACGGTCCCACCGAGGCCACGGTCATGGTCACCATCGGCCCGGTCTCCGCGGACGTGGCCATGGCTCCGCCGATCGGCGCCCCGGTGGCGAACGCCCGCCTGTACGTCCTGGACGCGCGGTTGAACCCGGTCCCGGTCGGGGTGGCCGGCGAGGTGTACATCGCGGGCCCGCAGGTCGCCCGCGGCTACCGTGCCCAGCCCGCCCTGACCGCGGAACGTTTCCTGCCGGACCCGTTCATCGCGGACGGCACCCGTATGTACCGCTCCGGCGACCGGGCCCGCTGGCTCGCGGACGGCACCCTCGACTTCATCGGCCGTGCCGACGACCAGGTCAAGGTCCGCGGCTTCCGTATCGAACCCGGTGAGATCGAAGCCGTACTCGCCGCCCATCCCCAGATCCGTACCGCCGTGGTGGCGGCGTTCGGTGACACCGAAGACCGCAAGCTCGTGGCCTATCTCGTCCCCGAGGACGCGTCGGAGGGCATCCCGGCGGTCAACGACCTGCGGGACCACGTCCAGCGGAGTCTGCCGGCCTTCATGGTTCCGGCCGTCTTCGTCGAGTTGGCCGCGCTGCCGCTCACCCCCAACGGCAAGCTGGATCGGGCGGCGCTGCCGCAGCCCGACGGGGAGCGTGCGGGTTCGGCGGGGGAGTATGTGGCACCCCGTACAGAGGTCGAGCAGGTTCTGGCTGAGGTGTGGGCTCAGGTCCTGGGCCTGGAACGGGTGGGCGTCGAGGACAACTTCTTCGAGCTGGGCGGCGACTCGATCAGCAGCATCCGGGTCGTGGCCCGGGCCCGGGATCTCGGGATCCATGTGACGGTGGCGCAGTTGTTCGACCATCAGACGGTGGGCGAGCTGGCGCCGGTGGCGTCGAGCGAGAGCGCGGCCGATGCCGAACAGGGCCTGGTCGTAGGGGAGTTCCCGTTGACACCCGTCCAGCGGTGGTTCCTGGAGAGTGAGCAGCCGGAGCCGTGGCACTTCAACCAGTCGGTGGTGTTGCAGGCAACCGCTCAGGTGGACGCGGACGTGCTGCGGGTGGCCGCACGGGCCGTGGTGGAGCAGCATGACGCGCTGCGTTCCCGTTTTGTGCGGGAGGGCGCGGAGTGGGTCGGTCGTGTGGCGGCCGCGGAACCGGCCGACCTGGTATCGGTCATCGACGCTGCTGACGTAGCGGCTGCGGATGAGCCGGCCTTCTTGGAGGCGCGGGCCTCGGAGGTGCAGGCGGGGCTCGATCTGGTGGAGGGCCCGCTGCTGCGAGTGGCCCTCTTCGATCGGGGTGAGCGCGGTCAGCTGCTTCTGGTCGTTGTCCATCACCTGGTCGTGGACGCGGTCTCCTGGCCTGTCCTGTTGGAGGATCTGGCGTCGGCGTATGAGCAGGTCGAGCGTGGTTCCGTGAGGGT